>CAZIFT010000140.1:0-1032 GCA_964538395.1 uncultured Muribaculaceae bacterium | reverse complement strand
CAGTGGCGCGTGGGCTTCGTGGCCCTGATGCAGGACGGATCGCGCGAATACAGCGAACCCGCGGTCGTGCGCGAGGCCGCTGACATCTCCTACACCGCCCCCGCCGGATGCAAGAAGCTCTATATGGTGGTCGCCGCCACCCCCACGCAATATATGCAGCACCTCTGGGACGAGGACGACGACAACGACGAGCACTGGCCCTATCAGGTCAAGTTCACCGGCACCGATCTCTTCGGCAACATCAGCTTTGACGGCAGCGAAAAGCCTACCAGCGTCACGTTCGAGCGCACCATAAGCGCTTCGGCCGCAGCGGGCTATGCCGGCCCCAGCTGGGAGATGGACGAGGATATGATGATAGAGATGGCCAGGGCGTTCGTGATGCAGCCCTCCGACATCAAGGCGGCCATCACCACCGACATCGAAAATGTGCGCACCAGCAAGGTCAAGTTCCTGGCGGTGAATTCCGACGGCAAGATTGACGCAAGCTATATGGCATCCACGGCAGACAGCTACTACACGGCCAACGGCTTCGGCTTCTGGCTGGATGCCGAGGGCAACAACAAGGGCTGGAGCGCCGGCTACACCTTCGTGGAGTACACCCCGGAGTCCTGGTCCTTCCAGTTCGGAGTCCATCCCGACAAGGTCAGCAACGGCTCCATAAAGGTGGGGGACACCCTGCCGGTGAATGTGGCGTTCGTGTATGGTTCCAATTCCGCCACCATCAAGTTTAAAATCAAAATCACCGAATAATGAAAAAGTTTTTCCATTGGGCTCTGGCCCTGGCGCTCCCCCTTTTCTTCGCATGCAGCGGGGAGGATCCGACCGAAGACCCGGTAGATCCGGTAGAACCGGAAGATACCTATGAGGCTACAATCGATTTCCCCGAAGGCAGCAATCTTGACATCGCCGCCGTGGAAGGTTCCACCGCTACGTTTCAGTTCAACTGCGACCACGAGTGGAAGCTTGAGATAGACGAGGAGGGGGCCGCGTGGCTCCACCCCAACAAGAGCGAAGGCAAGACCAAGAAGGTGC
>CAZIFT010000139.1:0-1081 GCA_964538395.1 uncultured Muribaculaceae bacterium | reverse complement strand
AAGGCAAAGGTACTGAACAAGATTATGGCAAAGCCGTTGAATGGTTCCAAAAAGCAGCCGAGCAAGGTTCCGCGTATTCTCAGTGCTTTTTAGGCGTGTGTTACTACAACGGAACAGGTGTCGAACAAAATTACGAAAAGTCGGTTGAATGGTATCAAAAAGCCGCCGAGCAGGGCAATGCCAACGCGCAGTACTATTTAGGCTTGCGGTACTATAATGGCGAAGGCACCGAACAAGATTACGAGAAGGCATTCGAATGGTGGGAAAAAGCCGCCGAGCAAGGCAATGCCGGCGCACAGAGTGAATTGGCCGAGTGCTACTACAATGGCGAAGGCACCGAACAAGATTACGAGAAGGCATTCGAATGGTGGGAAAAAGCCGCGGAGCAGGGCAATGCCGGCGCACAGAGCGAATTGGCCGAGTGCTACTACAACGGCGAAGGTACAGAACAAGATTACGAGAAGGCCTTTGAATGGTGGCAAAAAGCCGCCGAGCAGGGCTCTTCTTACGCGCAGGACTGGCTTGGCAATCTCTACTACCACGGCACCGGCACAGAAATAGATTACGACAAAGCCTTCGAATGGTTCCAAAAAGCAGCGGAGCAAGGTTCATCTTATTCTCAGTACTTTTTAGGCATATGTTACTACTACGGCAATGGCACCGAATTAGACTACGGGAAGGCCTTCGAGTGGCTTCAAAAATCCGCCGAACAGGGCAATGTCGACGCGCAAAACTGGCTCGGCTATTGTTACCGCAACGGAAAAGGAATCGAGCAAGACTACGAGACAGCCTTCGAATGGTATCAAAAAGCCGCCGAGCAGGGCAACGCCGATGCGCAGAGTACCTTAGCCGAGTGCTACTACAACGGCGAAGGTACCGAACAAAATTATGAAAAGGCTATTGAATGGTGGCAAAAATCCGCCGAGCAGGGTTCTTCTTACGCGCAGGACTGGCTTGGCAATCTCTACTACCAGGGCACCGGCACAGAACAAGATTATGAAAAGGCCTTTGAATGGTTCCAAAAGTCCGCTGAGCAAGGATCTGCGTATTCTCAGTACTATTTAGGCAACTGTTACTACTA
>CAZIFT010000138.1:0-1159 GCA_964538395.1 uncultured Muribaculaceae bacterium | reverse complement strand
AAAACGCAGCGATTCGCCGGGGAACGCTGCGCTCTTGGCAGCGGCCCGGTCAGAGGGCGTCGGTGATTTTCTGCAGGTCGTCGAAGGCGACGTCTTGATAGTGCCGGAGCATCTCGGTGGACGTGTGGCCGATGAGCTCGAGCTTATCCTTATCCGCGCCGGGGACGCGCTTCATCAGCGTGGCGAACGTGTGCCGGCAGCTGTGCGGCGTGTAGCGGCGATAGAGGATGCCGTCGCGGTTGACGGCAGGGTTTTCGATGCCGAGCGCGTCGAGCACGTCATAGAACATGGAGCGGTACGCGCCGAGGGAGAGCGGCGAGCCGTCCTCGCGGCAAAAGACCGCGCCCGAGGGATGGGCGGCGACGCGGCGCTCGACGATGGGCAGGATTTTCGGCGAGACGGTGACGGTGCGGTTGCGGCCGGCGTCCGTCTTGGAGCCGCCGACGAAGGCGCGGTGCTCGCCATCATAGTCGGCGGCGGTCAGCGCGATGAGCTCGCCCGGCCGGAAGCCGAGGTAGCAGTGGCAAAGCACGATATCTGCGCCGGGGACGGAGCCGGCGGCGGCGCGGATCTTCTCCAGCGCGTCGAGCGGCAGGCCGTCCTTGCTCCCCTGCTCGCCCGAGACGACGAGGTACTGCGCCATGTTGAGATTGTCGGGGACGAGGCGGCGCGGGATGGCGTACTTATACATAAGCCCGGCGACGGCGCGCATGTTCTCCTTCGTCCGCTTGCCGCGCGGGCAATCGTCGATGCAGTCCTGCAGGTCGTCGACGGTGATGTCGGCGATGCTCACGTCAAAGAGCGGCGCGAAGTATTTCACGGCGGCGGAGTAGTTCCCGAGCGTGGAGGCGCCGGCGCGGTGAGTCGGCTGCCAGAGCTCGTACACCTCGGAGAAGGTCGCGCTCTTTTGCTTCTCGGGCGGGGCGGCGCGCAGCTGCGGCAGGTACTCGAGCGCCTCCTTCTTCGTGCGGAAGCCGTACTTGCTGCGGGTCTGCCGGTGCGTCTTGCCGTTCTCGTCGATGGAATAGCCGACGGTCACGACGGCGACGAAGCCGGTGCCGCGGCGATAGACGGAGCCTGTGCCGTTGCCGCGGACGCGCGGGTTCTGCGTGACGTCCTGCTTCGCGCCGCAGCGGAGGCAGAAGCGCGAGGCGTCCGG
>CAZIFT010000137.1:0-1249 GCA_964538395.1 uncultured Muribaculaceae bacterium | reverse complement strand
GGACGCTCTGAATTCATTGTGGCGAACGGGGGGGGCAGAACCCTGTAAATCAATAAATTATATATCTACGCGACGCGGAGAGGGCATCTCTGCGCCGCGTTTTTTGCGTGCCATGCACAGAGCGGACAATCAATAAAACAACAGCAATATGAACGAGAAAACAGTCTATGAGCAGCCTCAGATCGAGGTTGTGGACGCCTATCCGGAAAAGGCTTATTGTAGCGGACCCGAACTCCCTGTCAACAACGGCGGAGAGTCTTCCAAACCAGAACCCGGAAACTGGTAAACAAATAAAACAGACATATATGCGCAAATCCATCATTCTCGCCGCCGTGCTCGTGGCGGCGGCCACCTCCTGCCAGAAAGAGCAGGAGCCCCTTGGCAATTTCAGCATAAGGGCCACACGGGAAGCCTGGGCGGACAACGGCACCAAGGCCTCCATAAATTCCACCTCCGGAGAGTTCACCTGGAGCAAGGGCGACGCCATCGGCATCTGGAACGGATCTTCCTTCCAGAAGCTGACCACCCAGGACGACAAGAAGGCTTCGGCCACATTCAGCGGCCTTGTCAGCGGCACTCTCTCGGACTACGCCGTTTATCCGTCTGCCATCGGCAAGAGTGTCAGCGGCAGCGACGTCACCGTGTCCCTTCCTGCAGAATATGTGTGGAAGGAAGGCGAAGCCGCGGCTCCCATGCTCGCGGCCTACAATACAAGCTCCCTGAGCTTCAAGCATCTCGGCGGAGTCGTGATGGTCACTCTCAAGAACGTCCCCGCGACGGCGGCCAAGTTCGTCCTCACCGCCAACAAGGATATATGGGGCGAGTACGCCGTGACTTCCGACGGCGAGATCCAGACAGCAGGCAGCTCCGACAACAATGAAGTGGCGTTCACCTTCTCCAACACCGCCGCAACGGACATGGAGTTCTATGTCCCCGTGCCGGTGGGCGAATATATATTCGGCATCAAGCTGCTTGACTCCGAGGACAATGAGCTTATGTCCATGGACGGCGAGAGCGTCAATTCAGTCAAGAGGACGGTCCTCAAGAAGATGCCTGCTCTCACCTGCGCCACCATCAGCGGCGGCGGCGAAGGCACGATTTCCACGACCAGCATCCCTGCCGGCCACGAGGGCACGTTCTACCTTCCTGACACCAGCGCCGATGTCGTCGTCAACATAGAGGGATACTGCCCCTCCTCCGTCGAACTCGTCTATGCGGCAGGCGGAGCGAAACCCGCCAATGTGACCAT
>CAZIFT010000136.1:0-1303 GCA_964538395.1 uncultured Muribaculaceae bacterium | reverse complement strand
CAGGATAGGCTTTCTGGATCTGGGAGGTGACTACGCTGCGCCATTCAACCTTCGGCTGGCCGCTCTTTCCGCTTTTGGTAGTGATCAGTACGACACCGTTTGCGGCAGCAGCTCCGTAGATTGCTGCAGCAGACGCATCCTTCAGAACGTCAATTCTTTCGATATCATTAGGATTGATGGTATTAAGCGGGTCTCTGTCGACACCTGTCCTAAGGTCATAACTTGTAGTAAGGCCAGGATCTGCAGTTGAATTGGTCTGAAGCGGCACACCGTCTATAACATAAAGAGGGGCATTGCTGCCTGAAGGAGAAACGGCACCGCGGATATTAACCGAAATGCCGGCACCAGGCTGTGCACTGCTCTGAATGGCGCTGACGCCGGACACTTTGCCCTGGAGCATCTGGGAAACACTCGAGGATGCCACAGTATTCAGATCCCTGGACTGAACAGAAGCGACAGCACCGGTGACGTCTTTCTTGCGTGCGGTACCATAACCGACCACAACGACTTCATTGAGATACATATCATCTTCTTCCATCGTTATGATATGCGGATTGTCCCCGACAGATACGGAAACATTTTTCAAACCGAGGCAAGTCACCTCGAGAGTGTTGCCTTTACTGGCCGAAATATTGAAGTTTCCATCGAAATCTGTAATGGTGACGGTCTTGGTTCCTGATACAGAAACGACAGCTCCGACTATGGGTTCGCCATTAGTGTCGAGCACACGTCCGGTGACATTATCCTGCTGCTGGCTGCCCCGATCCTGGGCAGATGCAGTGAGAGTAAAACCCGAAGCAAGAGATACAACTGCCACAGATATTAATAAGCGCGACACGATTCTCTTGAAAAATAGTTTTTCAATCATAAGAAATGTGATTTTAATGATGTTATTAGTTTGCTAATGTATTTGACCAGGCGGAGGCAAAATTACGCGCCCGCATCAAATCATGGCATCTAAAACATTGCAAGCAACGGATGTGTTTGTTTCGAAAAAACAAATTCACAACATTTCGTAACTAAAAATACAACATTAATTATCTATCATATCGTTTTGGTTGCATACGCTGAAGAATTCATTTATGCGAGGACTAGGTAGATGGCGCAGAGCAGCAGAGCAGCAGGGCGGCCTGTTTTTTCACATAGTCCTTGCGGGTTAAAGATTTTCGCGATAAATTTGCGGGATTTTTAGCAACCGATTTGATTAAAACTATTTAGTTAATTATCCTTAGCATGAAGACAATCAATAATCTGCTTTTGATTCTGTCCGCCGCGGCAGGGTTGATGTTCGCCGCAGCCTGCG
>CAZIFT010000135.1:0-1352 GCA_964538395.1 uncultured Muribaculaceae bacterium | reverse complement strand
CGCGAAGCAGGAGCTTTTCGCCGTATTGGATGGTGACATACTCCATTGAAGCGGGGACCTTCGTCCAGTTCTCTCCCCCGTCGGTGGAGTATTCGAAGCAGTCGGCGAATGTTGAGGCGGCATCAGAGTCTGACGCCAACTCCATCTTGAAGCCCTGGGTATCATCGGGAGTGAAGGTAAGGTAAGGGATGTATTCTTTCGGGTCGGTGGCCTCTATCGTGCCGAGAGGCTGGATGTGATTGCGCTTGATTATGACATAGTCATCGATGCCGCCGTAAGTCTCCTTGCCGTCGGTACCGGTGAATACAAGCTTGAACCCGTTTCTCAACTGGCCTGGCAGGAAGGCGATGTAGTAGGTGCCCGGAGCAATATTGCCTGAAGCCGCAGAGATGGAGACCTTGTGGGAGGCTCCGAGGGTGACTTTTGCGTACGGTTCATCGCCGGGCGTGATGTCAGCGGTGCCGGCAAGGATGTCGGAGGTGTTGTTGCTGACAAGAGTAATCTTCTTGCACTCGAACTTGGTCTCGAACTTGACATAGCTCACGATATTCTTGAACTCGAGCCTCCCGCCGGAGGCTGTGCTCTGCGCGCACATCAGTGCGGCTTCAGGGTCGAAACTGCCCGGAACGGCAGTCTGTTCGGCCTTGAGAGTGACTCCGCTGATTACATTGCCGTCCCAGCTTGCGCCGCTCTGATATGGATAGAGAGCCGTGTAGCCGGAGTCGGAAGACTTGGTGACATCGCCGGAGAAGGTGCAGGCGGATGTGCCGGCGCCGTCCGTGATGTCGAATTTGCAGTTCCGGGCGTCACCGTCGAAGATGCTTATCCTGTCGCCCGCGCTCCAGAGGACGGCCGTGGTTGAGATGCCGTCACCGTCCGTAGTGGTATCGCCTGTCTGGGTCTTGGTCGCGGTATTTTCGTGCACCGCGCTGAAAGTCAGGGCTATCTTTCCGTTATCAGGGATTGCAGGAGCGAGAGTCTGCTCCTTGGTGCAGCCGGCCAGCCCCGCCAGGGCGGCTATCGCTATTAATGTTCTGCTTACAATTTTCATGTTCCGAACAGATTGAACGGGTAATCAAGAACCAATTCTTCATTGTCGGCATCGGTTTCGGTTTCGCTTTCGGTAAGCACGACGCTCTCCAGGTCCACCTCCACTATCTCGACGTGGGGAGGTGCATAGATATAATTCACTGATTTCATCTACCTTAGAATTTTATTGAGGATGGAAGATACTTATTCTTTACCAATTTTGCAAATCGAAGCGGTCTTTGTATGTTCCTGCCAGGAAGAAGAGCTGAATGTCAACACATTGGAGCCGAGCCGCTTCACTGCAAGCATCGAAGACAACTGCG
>CAZIFT010000134.1:0-1375 GCA_964538395.1 uncultured Muribaculaceae bacterium | reverse complement strand
CGAGGAGAATTCCGAGGCCGTAGAGCCCATCGCGGAGCCGGCCATCGAAGCGAACCTTGAAACGGACGTCGCGTCCGTGACAAGCGTGGAAGCCACGGAACCGGCCGCTTCAAATGAGGTGACCGTTGACCTGTCCAAGGGCGACGTCTCGGTTACCGATGATGGAGACGGCAGCGAATTCATCAATATTTCGAGCAAGGATGATGAAGGAAAAGATGTCAAACAGAAGGTAGCCAATAACTCGACGATTCGTGTGAGCCAGAGCGATACTTCCAACCCGACGCAGAACGTCATCTCTGTCATCTTCACCAAAGTCAAAAGCTTTATCACCGTGATCCTGAACAAGTTGAACATCAGCAGCGAAAGCAAAGCTCCCGTCACGGTGCAGACCGATGATAAAGACTCCAAGGTTACTTTAGAGCTTGACGGCACGAATACCGTCACCTCGACCGGCACCGACAGCGCCGCGATTCATAAATCCGGCGCGGGCGAGCTTGTAATTCAGGACAAGACCGGTGACAGCGGTAAACTTACAGCAAAGGTCACCGATAAAAATAACGCCTCCGCGGCCATTGGCGGCGGAGAAGAAGAAACCGTCGGCAGCATCACCATCAGCGGCGCGACGGTAGACGCGTCCGCCGCTGGTTCCGGCGCGGCGATCGGTGCCGGAGCGTTAGGCAGCGTCGATAAAATCGCCATCGAAAATAAGGCCAATGTGACAGCGGACAGCAAAGACGGCTCGGCGATCGGCGGCGGAGAATTCGGCTATGTCCAAGGATCAGGATTCCTCACCAGCGAGGTCGGCAGTATCACCATCAGTGATTCCAAGGTAGTGGCGACCGGAAACGGCGGCAGCGCTGCTATCGGCGCCGGAGATTATGGCAGTCTCGATAAAATCGTCATCGAAAAGAATTCCGATGTGACCGCGGCCAACAACGGCAGCGGCTCGGGCATCGGCGGTGGGGGATTTGGTCTCTTCGGCGATTGTAATGACAAAATCGACAGCATCACTATCAGCGATTCTACGGTGAACGCAACCGGCGGCGGCCGCGGCGCGGCTATCGGCGGAGAGGATGCTGCCGTCGGCAGTATCGTTATAAGCAATTCAAAGGTAACGGCGAATGGTGACAGCGGCTACGGCGCGGTTATCGGCGGCGGGTCCGGCAAAGTCGACAATATCACCATCGACAAATCTACGGTCGAAGCGTCCCGCAAAGACGGTTGGGCCGCGATTATCGGCGGCGGGCAGGAAGGCAGCGTCGGCAGCATCACCATCAGCGATTCTACTGTGGACGCGAAACAAACCGGCAGCGGCTACGGCGCGGTTATCGGCGGTGGACAGGGAGACGACGAAGCCGTCAATAACAGCAGCGTC
>CAZIFT010000133.1:0-1379 GCA_964538395.1 uncultured Muribaculaceae bacterium | reverse complement strand
TTGTGCTAAACTTACTCCATAATTTCCGCGGAGGATTTTTTATGATAAAGCAGTCCGACAAGTATTTCTACAAAACATTCTTTTCGCTTTTCGGCATGGTTGCGATACAGAATATCATCGTGTTCAGCGTAAACCTTGCCGACAGCATCATGCTCGGTTCATACAGCGAGGCGGCAATGAGCGGCGTCAGTCTCGCAAATCAGATTCAGTTCTTTCTGCAGTGCGCGATAGGCGGCTTCGCAAACGGTCTCGGCGTTATAGCGTCGCAGTACTGGGGCAAACAGCAGCTGTCTCCGATTAAGAAGGTGTATTCCGCGGCTATAATAACATCGTGCCTGTTCGCCTTTATTCTGGGGCTTATTGTGTATATCACACCCGACGGTGTTCTGGGACTTCTGTCAAACGAAACCGAAATTGTAAACGCCGCCGTTGACTACACAAGAATAATGTCAATGACATATATCATTTTCACGATTACAAACGTGCTTATTCCGCTTATGCGAAGTGTTGAGAGTGTCGCAATCGGATTTGTTACTTCAATTCTCGCATTGGTTGTAAATGTCGGACTTAACTGGCTTCTCATCTTCGGCAAGTGCGGCTTTCCGGAGCTCGGTGCGGTCGGTGCGGCTTATGCCACATTCGCCTCCCGTGTTGTGGAGCTTATAGCGACGCTTATATATGTCTTTGTTATTGACAAAAAGCTGAAGCTTAAAATATCGGATACCTTCAAGTGTGAGAAAATATATTTCTCCGACTTTATAAAGACGGGACTTCCCCTTGTCGGCTCGGGCAGCTCGTGGGGTGTCGCAATGGCTGTGCAGACTGCTATAATCGGCAGACTCGGTGCGGCGGCAATAGGTGCGAACGCAATAGCGTCCCCGATATTTCAGATAGTGGCGGTTCTCTATACGTCGGCATCGTCCGCTTCAAGCGTTATTATCGGCAAAACGGTCGGCGAGAACGATATACCGAGGGTAAAACGCTATGCCAAAAAATTTCAGATTCTGTTTCTTGTAATAGGTGTGGTGTGCTGTCTGTGTCTGCTGTTAATGAAAAATCCCATTCTGTCGATTTATGATATATCGGAAGAAACAAGAGCACTCGCGTCAACATTCATATCAATTCTGGCCTTTACGGTCATAGGCTCGTCATATGAAGCGCCGTGCCTGTGCGGAATAGTCTCCGGCGGCGGTGATACAAAATTTGTACTGTTCAACGATATAATTTTCATGTGGTGTATGGTTCTGCCGATGTCGGCACTGTCCGCATTCGTGTTCAAATGGCCCATCGCCGTTACGTTCTTCATACTCAAAGCCGATCAGATTGCAAAATGCTTTGTTGCGGTGGTGAAGGTCAACAGGTTTAAGTGGATAAGAACG
>CAZIFT010000132.1:0-1473 GCA_964538395.1 uncultured Muribaculaceae bacterium | reverse complement strand
GAACTGGGGATATAAAATTCAGCATTTGAAATTTCAGGAAAGGCCCATTATTCAAATTCAATTATCCAATTTGAATAATTCATTTTAAATAATGATCTTTGCCAAAAACAATGGCCATGGCAAAGACGACCAACCCCTTCATAGTCTCGGGCAGAATAGACCCCGAATACTTCTGCGACCGGAAAGCCGAGTCCGCAAGGCTCGTCAAATCAGTGACGAACGGGAACAACCTGGTCCTCATCTCCCCCAGAAGAATGGGGAAAACCGGACTTGTACGATACTGCAACGAACTGCCTGAGCTAAATGGTCAGTACTACACCTTCTTCATCGACATACTGCACACTTCAAGTATGAGGGAGTTCGTATATGCCCTCGGAAAAGAAATCTACAATACGCTCCAACAGCGGGGCGAAAAAATTGCCGGATTGTTCCTCCAGGCGCTCAAATCCATTCGTGGAAGGCTCACTCTGGACAGCGTGACAGGGCAGCCGTCCTTCAGTCTCGAACTGGGAGACATCGAGCGGCCGGAATTCCTCCTCGAAGACATCTTCAACTATCTTGAAGGGGCCGACAAGCCATGCATCGTCACCATAGACGAATTCCAGCAGGTGGCAAAATATCCCGAGAACAATACGGAGGCGCTTCTTCGGAGCTATATCCAGAAATCATCCAACTGCAAGTTCATCTATGCCGGCAGCGAGCGGCACATGATGCAGGAAATGTTCCTCTCGGCGAAGCGCCCGTTCTACCAGAGCGCCGATATGCTGGAGCTGAAGGCTATTCCGAAAGAGGCGTACACACCTTTCATCGCGGAGAATTTCAGGAAATTCGGCAAGGATATCGCATCCGGCTGCGCGGAGCAAGTCTATGACTTCTTCGAGGGACACACATTCTACATCCAGAAAGTGTTCAACGAGGCTTTTACGGACACGGCGGAGGGACAGACCTGCACATCCGACACCGTCAATGCTGCCCTGCACTCGATTCTGGAGAGCTATGACACCACATTCCGCGAGAGGCTGTCCACAATCACAGAGAAGCAGAAAGAGTTTCTGTATGCTGTAGCTGCGGAGGGAGAGGTAAGTTCCGTCACATCCGCCGCATTCATAAAGAAGCACCGACTGTCTTCAGCAAGTTCAGTTCAGGCGGCGGCAAAGAAACTCCTCGAATTCGGCCTGCTCACCCGGACGGAAGGTAGCTACAGGGTGGAGAACCGCTTCCTGGGGCTTTGGATAGCGGCGCAGCAGTTCCATAATAATTTAGCTCTTCTTAAAAAATAACTTGGTACGTTTGCCTGTCTTTTTGGCCTAAATTTATTTGTTCATCAGTCATGTACCCCGGTACACTCCTTCTTCTCAAATAAATTTATCCTCAAAAATCCTTTACAAACTACACCAACTTATTTTTTCATCATCACTTAATCGGCAGGAAAATGACTGGCGACACGGAGCCGTCTGCGTAGCGGCGGCGCCG
>CAZIFT010000131.1:0-1524 GCA_964538395.1 uncultured Muribaculaceae bacterium | reverse complement strand
GGGGCTGTCGACGAAGTCGACTGGGGGTTAAGATAGTGCGTAAGCACCAAAAAAGAGGTTGGATTTTCATCCAACCTCTTTTTTGGTGCTCCCTCAGGGGCTCGAACCCTGGACCCCGGCATTAAGAGTGCTGTGCTCTACCAACTGAGCTAAGGAAGCATATCAGTTTCAATTTGTGACCCGTTCGGGGCTCGAACCCGAGACCCCCACATTAAAAGTGTGATGCTCTACCAACTGAGCTAACGAGTCCTCCGTTTGTCCCAACCGGATCTCCAAATCGGGATTGCAAATATAGAGGGCTTTCTGAAATAATCCAAACATTTTCGAGATTTTTTTAAAAATTTTTCGCAACCCCGGATTTTATACGTTTCAGACGGAAGATGTCAGGAAAAATTTCATAATTTAGGCACACATTTAAATCTTTACGGATATGAAGAAATACTTAGCAGAGTGCATCGGAACCATGTTCCTGACACTTCTAGGATGCGGCACCGCCGTGTTCGTCGGATGCGGAGAGCCCGCAGGCGTAGCAGCCACCGCTCTTGCCTTCGGTCTTTCGGTTGTGGCCATGGCCTATACGATAGGCGGAATCTCCGGCTGCCACATCAATCCCGCAATAACCCTCGGGGTGGTTCTCTCCGGCAGGATGAGCTGGAAGGACGCCGGCGGATACTGGGTCGGACAGGTCCTCGGAGGAATCCTTGGCGCCGCCATCCTCTATCTCATAGTGTCCGTCACCGGAGCTCCCGGCGCAATGGGCAGCCCTGAAGGACTCGGAACCAACGGCGTGGCCAATGCCGGCGGCGCAGGCGGAGCGTTTGTCGTGGAGACGATCGCAACCTTCCTGTTTGTCCTCGTGGTGCTCGGCACGACCGACTCCAAAGTGGGAGCAGGCAACCTTGCCGGCCTTGCCATAGGCCTGAGCCTTGTGCTGATCCACCTCGTGTGCATCAACCTGACCGGCACATCCGTGAACCCGGCCCGTTCCATCGGCCCTGCCCTCTTCGTGGGCGGCCAGGCCCTCAAGGACCTGTGGGTGTTCATCTGCGCTCCTCTGCTCGGCGGCGCCCTCAGCGCCTGCGTGTGGAAGGCTGTCGCTCCGAAGGAGTAGCAACCGATTCGTCTGAAAAAGGCTGGCTGGAGTTTTCCGCCAGCTTTTTTTTGTTTTATCCGGCAGTCGGCAGAACTTGCGGGCCCCTCGATGCTTCGGCAGGCTCAGCAACCACAAGCTCGGGGACCGCACTGAGGCATCGACAGTCTCCTCCGGCGACCTTCGCGTGGCTTAAAATGGCGGTCCTCAGACCGCCCGGCGGTGCGGGCATTTTGCCGCTGGCGAAGCCAGTCAGGCAACAATGCGGGAGCCTAAGTCCCGGAGGGACTGAAATACCCCTAATAGGGGTCGGCGACGCAGTCGGCGGGGGTTAAGATGGCCAGCGGCCGGAACGGCCGCGGGGGACGTTACGGGGGCAGAGCCCCCGTCAACAAGGCCGCGGGCGGCACAGGTCTCCGGAGGAGACTGCCGAT
>CAZIFT010000130.1:0-1557 GCA_964538395.1 uncultured Muribaculaceae bacterium | reverse complement strand
AGTCTTCTTTTTCATATTATTGCAATTTTATATTTCCTTGATAAACTTCCAGAAGCGTGTTGTTCATGATCGCGGTGTACTTGGACTGGAGCAGCGACACGCGGGCCTCGAGCAGGGTGTTCTGGGCCGTGATGAGCTCTACGGTGTTCTTCATGCCTATGTTGAACTGCTCGAGCGTGAGCTCATAGCTCTGCTGCGCATAGCTCTCCTGCTCCTTTGCCGAGATATATTTCGACTGCGCGGAGACGGCTTCGAGATATACATCCTCGACCTCCTTGAGCAATTCCTTTTCGGTGCTCATCTGCTGCAGGCGGGAGTTGTCGGCCTCGATGGCGGCCTTGTTCACGGAAGTTTTGGTCCGGCGGCCCTGGAAAATCGGGACCGAAAGGCTCAGGCCGACCGACTCATTGAAATTGCGCTCGAGCTGCGTGCTGAACGAAGTGCCCACGCCGCTGATATTGGAGGAGGCAAGGCCGGCCGATGCGGACAGTGTGGGCGAATAGGAGGATCTGGCCTTCTTTATCGCGAGCTCGGCGGCCGTCACGTTCAGCCCGGCCTTTTCGATTTCGGGCATCGCGGCGAGCGCATTGGCATAGACCTCAGCCTTGGTGGGCAGGAGCTTGAGCACTGCGGCCTCGCCGTCCTGCGGCTCGACCAGCTCAATCTCGTCGTTCACTCCGAGCTCGAGCAACTGCTTAAGCTGCAGCTTGTAGTTGTCGAGGGATGTCTTGGCGGAGGTAACCTGGTAGCGGTCGGATGCGTACTGGCTTTCGAGCTGGGCCACATCGACTTTGCTGAGCTGGCCGGCATTCCGGAGCTCTATGGCGCGGTCTCTCTGGACTCTGGAGGCTTCGGCCGTGCTCTCCCCCACCTTCACTGCCTCCTCCGCATAGAGGCACTGCATATAGGCTTTGATTATGGAGATGACGACGTCGTTGGTGCTTTCCAGAACGGAAAGGGAGTCGACGGAATTCTGCAGACGGCTCTGTTTGAGGGCAGTACGCAGGCTTCCGCCGCTGAAGAGAGTCATCTGGGCGCTCAGGTTGTAGTTGCCGGAGAGGCTGGAGCTCTTCGAGGTGCTGTAAACATCCGATCCGATGACGGTGTTGCTTCCGCTCTCGGCGAACGGCCTGTTGGTGAGGCCTTCGCTGGCGTTGGCGCTGAGGGTCGGCAGCATGGCGGCTTTGGCCTGGTAGGTGTCTTCGAGGCCGGAAAGCTGGGTGTTGCGGCTCTGGCGGAGGGAGATGTTGTTCTCGACGGCATAGTCGATGCATTCCTGCAGCGTCCATTTTCTGGTCTGGGTCCCGTCCGCGAGTGTCGCGTCGTCAGAGGTCTGGGCTTCGGACAGGTCCGGGTCCTGAGCCGAGCCCGCAGTCCGGAACTGGGCGCCCGCCGTGGCGGCGTTCAGCAGCATTGCCGCGGCCGCAAGGCAGGGAAGGATTATTCGTTTTCGCATATCCATAGAGTTTTTCTTTTAAACCGAATGCGAAAATATATTCCGGGGGCAGCCCCGCCAACTCAAATCGACGAACTCCCCTTTTTCCTCGATGAATCCGG
>CAZIFT010000129.1:0-1562 GCA_964538395.1 uncultured Muribaculaceae bacterium | reverse complement strand
GAGGGGGCCGCGTGGCTCCACCCCAACAAGAGCGAAGGCAAGACCAAGAAGGTGCTGACGATCACCTTCACGGCCGACGCCAACACCGGCGCGGAGCGCACGGCAACGTGCACCATAGTCTCCGGCGCCAGCAAGAAGGAGTTCACCGTGACCCAGCAGCAGGTGGCCATCGTGCTCGAAGAGTCCGATATTCAGGACCTGGACAAATTCTATCAGCCCGCAGAATTCAATTATGACATGATGCGCAGCGACAGCCGCTGGAGCTGGTGCCGCAGCAAGCAGAGCGAGCACTTTGTGGTGTTCTGGGACATCAAGTATGGCGAATACGGCCTCTACGGCGACCGTGTGGGGCAGGCCAACACATCTCCCTCCACCTGCAAGGTGTCTTCCATGAAGGTGGACATCGACGACCTGCTCAAGAAGGCCGAAGAGTTCTATGAGCTGAATGTCAACACTCTGGGCTTTGCCCGCACCGGCAATGGCCAGTCCGTGCTCGACAAATACAAGATGCAGATCTATATCCTCTATCAGAGCGAATGGCTGGCTACCGGCAGCGGCTACGACAACACCATCGGCGCGCTCTGGGTCAACCCCAGCACCTGCCAGCCTGTGGGCAGCACCATCGGTCACGAAATCGGCCACAGCTTCCAGTATATGACCTTCTGCGACTATCTGCTGCAGCAGGGCATCGAGGGTGACGCGGCCATCAACGCCAAGACCACCCAGGGCCCCGGCTGGCGCTACGGATTCGGCGCAGCCGGCGCGGGCGGCAACGCCTTCTGGGAGCAGACGGCGCAGTGGCAGTCTTTCCAGATTACAAAATACCGCAGCGGCGCCTTCAGCGGCTGGTATTCGGAATATACCACATCGGCCTATCTGCACGTGCTGCACGAGCGCCCGCGCTATGCCAACTATTTCATCCACTGGTGGTGGGTGGAGGAGACGGGCGACATCTCTTTCATAGGCCGCCTGTGGAACGAGGCCGTGTATCCCGAAGATCCTGTGGAGACCTATATGCGCCTTATGGGATATGACGTGGATGCGATGAACGACTCCATGTGGCAATATGCGGCGCATATGCTCACCTATGACACGGATGAGCTGCGCAGCTATGGCAAGAATAACATCGGCGACACCGCCGTCACCAACATCTCCAAGAACGATGAGGGCTGGTGGCAGATTGCGGCTGTCAAGGCTCCCGAGACCACCGGTTCCAACGCCATCAGGATGACTATACCCACCGACCGCAAGGTGGCGGTGACCCTGGACCAGAATCTGGGCATCTCCGGCTGCGTGTCGGGCAGCATCACCCTGGCTGGCTGGCGCTACGGCTTTGTGGCCTACGGCGGCGGCAAGACCTACTATAGCCCCGTCTGGAGCGCCACCGGCGAGCAGCAGAGCTGGGAGGTTCCCTCCGGAGCCAGCAAGCTCTGGCTGGTCGTGACCGGCGCCCCCAAGAATTACGAGCGCCACGCCTGGGACGACGAGAGCGACACCAATGACACCAAGTGGCCCTGGAAGGCTCAATTTGAAGGAACTAAACCTTATGGAAAATGAGAAGA
>CAZIFT010000128.1:0-1691 GCA_964538395.1 uncultured Muribaculaceae bacterium | reverse complement strand
GCCCCCGTCAACAAGGCCGCGGGCGGCACAGGTCTCCGGAGGAGACTGCCGATGCTTTTGCTATAACCCCGGGGAAAAGTAATGAAATGTCCGTTTTTTATACCTATATTTGTGGACAGACACACGTAAACATTTAATTTTTTTAAATATGAAATCATTCAGACTGATGGCCATGATGGCCGGCCTGCTGTCGCTTTTCGCCCTGGCAAGCTGCAGCGAAGAAAAGGATGAAGATCCTTACGTCAAGATTGACGGTCAGACCGAGTACAATCTCACCTCGGAAAAGAAAGACATCACCGTCAAGATCCTCACAAACCGCGACTGGAGCGTCCGCATGTCAGACTCCGCAGCCGAGTGGGTGGCAGTGTCCCCCAAGAGCGGCAAGGCTGCCGAGAAAGGAGTTGAGGTGACCGTGAGCGTTCTCGAGAACACCGCCGGCAACCGCACGGCCACCGTCGAGTTCTACACCGGCACCGCTTCCGCCACCCTCACCCTGAACCAGGAAGGTCCCAAAGGTGACAGCGGCGACGAAATCGGCAAACCCGAAGGCGAAGGCACCGAGGCATCTCCCTACAACGTGTCCAAAGCCCTCACCCTTCTTGCAAACGGAAAGGCCTCCGAGAACGATGTCTATGTGACAGGTAAGATCACCGAAATCGAAGAGGTCAGCACCGAATACGGCAACGCCACCTACACCATCATCGACGAGGACTACCCCGACAACAAGCTCATCGTCTATCGCGGATACTACTATGACGGCGACAAGTTCACCGCAGAAGATCAGATCAAGGTGGGCGACGTGGTCGTGGTTCTCGGCAAGCTGACCGTATTCTACGAGGACAACGAAATCAGCACCGGCAGCAAGATCATCAGCATCAACGGTGAAAAGCCCGCAGTGATCGAATACACCGATGCCACAATCGAATCCCTCATCGCTTCCCCCGTGGCCGGCAACTACAGAATCCAGAACGGCCAGGTGGTGAATGTTCCTTCCAAGAACATCGTCATCATCAACGACGGCACCGGCGACCTCTATGTCTATAAGAAAAGCCACGGCCTTGCAGAAGGCGATGTAGCCACATTCTCCGGCGAGGTCACGCTCTATTACGACACCGTCCTCGAGCTCGACAGCCCCACCATTGAGAAGACCGGCACCAAGGAAGTCGCCAGACCCGACGCAGTGCTCTGGAGCGCCGAAGACATCGACGCATACTTTAGCTCCAAACCCGTCACCGTGAAATATGTCACCGTGTCCGGCTCCGTAGCCAAGAACGGCGACTACTACAGGCTCGAAATCAACAGATCCGGCGAGATCAGTGCAACCAACGAGACCGACGGATCCAGCGACGCCGACAATACCGGCGACGCCAGCGGCTGCGAGTACATCAACATCTTCAACGGCAGCGAAATCGACCTCGAGGAATATGTGGGCAGGGTTGTGGACCTGACCGGATATGCCTACAATGTCGTCAACACTGAGAGCAACAAGTATGTCACCGTATCCCTCGTTGACATCGTAATTGACCCCACCAAAGAATATGTAACTGTGAAACGTTCAAGCGTCAACTGGTTCACCAAAGACCGCTCGGCCAAGACCGTGACCGTGGACGCTTCCGGCAGCTTCACCGTCACCGCTGACGAGGAATCGTTCACCGGCGGAAGCGTATGGGCAACCGCCACCGTGAAGGACA
>CAZIFT010000127.1:0-1700 GCA_964538395.1 uncultured Muribaculaceae bacterium | reverse complement strand
GCCTCCGGAATCACCGTTAAAGGGCCGAGTCGAGATATTCCCGAAATTGCAGAATGCGGTCGGAAGACCTGATGTTGAACAGCAGGTGTTCGAAGTCGCGTTTCTTGACATTCAGGTCCACTGTCCCCAATTTTTCAAGCAAGACACTCTTCAGCTGATTCGGCGATGTGATGCCAAGTCTTTGAGAGAGAAACTCGTAGGAAGGCTTGGTCATTTGCATCAGAAACATGCAGTCATAGAAGTCACGTCCCTTGGCTCTGGCAATCAAGGCTGACAGTTTCATGCTCAGCAGGACCGAGTCCGGCGGTGTCGGCAGCGAAAAGAAAAATCCGCAGCGTTGTATCGGATGCATTTCCGTCGGATACGTTACATTTTGGTCCTGAGCTTCTATCTTAAGCAGGAACCGTTCGTCCCGGTGGCCGGTCAATCCGAGCCCGAACAGAAATTCCGGAAAGTAGATGTTCCTTCTGAAGGCGGTGAGCTTGGGATTTTCCTTGTCCCGGGTCTCGACATTGAGCCCTTCGCGCTTCAGGAAGTTTACCACATCGTCCGTCATCTGACGAAAGTCGGTTTCCGTCATATCCTTACAGTCGAAATCCAGGTCTTCGGAAAATCTGTCGATTCCCTTGATGAGGCGGAGATTTGTCCCTCCTATGAATGAAAGTCTGCAGATGTACGGCGTCGTCGCAAGATAATCCAGTACCATAAGCTGGATGTATTCTTTCACGATATGTTTCTGAAAGGCCGCATTGGACGTTATCTGGGACGGGTAATAGCTGTTGATGTAATTGAGGTCTATCATAGGGCGTAGATCTTAAGAAGCTTCTTTATCCGGCGGTCCAGAGACTTGCATCCGATTCTCGCCTGATATTCACTCAGTTTCCGGACATCCAGTTCATCTTCCATATAAGCTTCATCGAGCCGGAGCTGCTCCAGCTCCGATTCGCTGTCGTAAAACGGGTATAGATAGAGAAAGTCCAGAAGCGCTTTTTCGGGTTCGGCTATCATCCAGGTCTGCTTCGGGGCATTCAGTGCCGAAGTCGCCGCAGGCAGCTCGACCGGCCTGTAGGCGAAGAACATCGAGGGCTTGACGTTCTGGTAGGTGTATTGCCCGAATCTGTTCTCAAAACGCGCTGTTTTCAGTGTGGAGACTGAGGTTATGCTGGTGACGGCTTCCGGGATCATTCCGTAAATGCTCAGGGCCATCTGTGTGCTGATGTAGGAGGGACGGTATATGCGTCCGGCGATGTACCGGGAGAAATCCGGCCGCTGCAGTGTCTCCGGGAAGGCGTACCATCCTTGGCGAAGCTTTATAAGCAGGTTCTTGTGTGACCAGCGGGTGAGGTTGTTCCTGTCGAGTGAGGGGAAAAAGGCCATTGCCTGATAGATTGAAAAACAACCCTCAGGCAGCAATCTTTCCCTGAATTCCAAGTAGCTGATCATCTGTTTGTTTTAGCTAATCATCTGTTTATTCGGGCCAATCCTCCGTTTGTTTTAGCCAATCAGCCGTTTATTTTAGCCAATCATCTGTTTGTTTCCGAAACACTGCAAATATAGTTTTTTTTGGAAATAAAAGTGATATTCTTTCGAAGAATCGCCGGGCCCCTCTCTTTCCGCATCCGGCTCCTCGAACCCGGCTTCGGCTTCCGGCAGTCGCCTCCGGAGACCTTCGCGTGGCTTAGAAAGGCGGTCCTCAGACC
>CAZIFT010000126.1:0-1790 GCA_964538395.1 uncultured Muribaculaceae bacterium | reverse complement strand
GAGGAGCACCACGAAATTGAACTGTAATGCCCATGCTCCGGGCCGGAAGGCGGCCTGGCGGGCGAAGAGATATAGAAAAAATAGAGAAGAACATTATGAAAAAGACAGTATTATTTTTTGCAGCCGCAGCCATGCTTGCGGGCTGCGCCAAAAATGAGGTGACGCCGGTCGAAAACAACGGCCTCACCGAGATTACCTATGAAACCGCGCCCGTCACCAAGGCTCTGACTGGCAACGAGACGAAATTTGACGACTCGAATATTTTCTCCTCTGTCGCTTTTTATCTTGAGAACGACAAATCCTGGGACTGGGGTGCCACCACTCCGACAGTTTACATAGGTTCTGAGGCCAGTGCGGGCAGCGGATCATACGACGGTGTCACCGTCGCTAAGGTCGGCTCTGACTGGGTGAGCGCCAAGAAGAACAACGCCGGCACAGCATGGGAAAAGGACAAGGCATACTACTGGCCCAAGAAGGGTAAACTGACTTTCTTTTCATGGTCTTTAAACTCCACCAGCCTTGCATTCCCCACAGGAAGTAACGCAGAGGTGACCTGCGTCCCGTCAGAAGGAATATTGCTGAACGGCTTTGATATCGACGTTAACAAGAATGTTGATTTCATGGTTGCAGATGTGGCCAAGGACAAGGATGCCAACGAGTCTGTCTATAAGACCATTTCCGGTGTCGAAAAAGGTGTCCCTACACTTTTCAGACATAAATTTTCCAGACTCTATTTCACTGCAAAAAAGAAAGAGGATTACAACGGAGTCACATTCACGATCAACTCCATAGAGTTTAAGAATCTTGCGGATAATGCGAACTATGCTCAGCATTCAAGCGTAACTAGCGAAGAGACTATGACAGCCTGGCCTATTTCAATGACAAAGAGCGACCAGACCTACACTTCCGGCATAACCCAGGAGGTGACGACTACCGAGCAGCCTGTTACGCAGAACGGTCAGTATATCTATCTGCCTCAGACTTTCTCTGATGACAGCCAGACCGTGGAGATTAAATATACGGTGGAGTATGACACCGACGGCGACGGCACAGTTGATGTGACCGAAACCATCACCGAGACCAAGAAGCTCAGCGATCTCTTTAAGGACACAACCACCACTCCGGCGGGCGACAGCAAATGGGAAATGGGCAAGAAATACACTCTCGACATCACCTTCGCGCTCGACGAGATTCTCTGGGATCCGGCTGTCCAGGACTGGATCAGCACGGCTGATGAGAGCAAGAACGTGGATGTGAAATAATTCAGAACAAGAAGCAAGTAAAATCAAAATCAGGTATTTAAGAATTATGAAGAAGTCAATTTTATTCCTGGCAGCCGCCGCGTCTCTCGTGGCCTGCTCCAAAAATGAAGTGACCCCGGTGTCTTCCGCCGAAGACGTCGAGATCAGCTACAATGTCGCGCCTAAGGTGAAGGCGGAGTCAACTCCAACCTTCCTCAGAACTTGGACATTCAAATCCACTGCATTCTATCTTCAGAAGGCAAAGGCTTGGAAGAATGATGCAAACTCTTCCACCAAGTATATCAACAACGTTGACATTTCCTGGGATACTAATGTCTGGAGAAACGCAACCAAGAAGTATTACTGGCCCAAGGATGGTAAGCTTACCTTCTTTGCCTGGACATCTCTCAAGCAGGGTGATAACGTCACTGGGTCATATGATGGCACTAAAAAGGTTGTCACTCCGACTGAGAATCAGACAGTTTCATATCTGACATCTGGCGTGACAGTGGATGCTACGAATGGTGTCAAGATTGAGAATTACGATGT
>CAZIFT010000125.1:0-1807 GCA_964538395.1 uncultured Muribaculaceae bacterium | reverse complement strand
TTTTCCAAGGATTGGGGGGCAGCAGGAATGGCCCACGATTTCCGGCACCGCCGCCTCAGCAGACGGTCCCCGAGCCTGCGGTCGCTGAGCCGAGCCTGTCGAAGCGTCAAGGACGTTCCCCGAGCCTGCGGTCGCTGAGCCTGTCGAAGCCTCGAGGGTACCACGTCTTTTTTTTGATGTTTTGTCGGCACCGCCGCCGGAATGGATGTCCTCCGGCGGCTACGGAGCGGGGCGCACGGGCTCCGGAAAAGGGCCCGCTTGCGCCCCGCCCGTTGCCACTGTCTTCAACCTGAATGACCGGCAACGCGGACGGCGGAGGCGAGCCTTTTTGGCGAGCTCGTCGCAGCTGTCCCGCGTAGCAGCCTGGCTTCGTGGTCGCCAGGCTGCGGTGCCGACTCCAGGCGGGAAATACTCCTCGGACCACTGCACTGCCACCCTGGCGGAAAGTTTTCCCGTCAGTTCTCGGTGCCTCCTCCCTGGCGGAAAGTCTCCTCGCCAACTCGCGGTGCCTCCCCGTCACGGCGCAAACCATAGAATTTGGCAATGTCTGAAAGATTTGCTATTTTGTGGGAAATCATGGCAGGTCCGCATGTGGCCGGGGGCTGATTCCGCCGGCGGTCTGTCGCAAAATATGATATTTATGGAGACTTTTGAGGGGAATTTCAGGAATGTGGGGGATGAGAAGGCTCCATATTCCGTTCATATTTATTCCAATGGCAAAACCGTAAGAACCCTTTTCGAAACCGATGAGCAGCATGTGTTCGGAATGAATCTCATTGCCATATGCGCTCATGCCTGCGGAGTGCAGGTGTTGTGTCCAGAAATCATGGACACGCATTTTCATGTAATAGTCAAGGGAGACCCAGATAACTGTGAAAAACTTCGGATGCAATTGCAACGGTTGCTCGACCGGTGGCTGACTATTTCCGGACGCCGGATGGTGGCGCCGGAAGGCATTGAGGTGAACAGCGACCCGATTGATACCATAAATGAACTTCGCTGCAAGTTTATGTATGTTTATAGGAACGCCATAACCGCCGGTTTCGCCAAAATGCCATGGGAATACAGATGGGGCCCAGGGAACATATTCTTTGTCAACCCGATTGACTGGCGACCGTACAGGCGCATCGGAGACATGTCCGCGGCGATGATTCTGAAAGTATTTCATACCAAAGCAGTCCTCCCGCCCGAATGGCTGTGCAATGATTCCTTTATGATTATGCCATTCTCCTATGTGGATATCGGATATGTCGAGACCCTTTTTGTGAATCCCAAGTGTTTTATCGCCTATCTGTTTCAGAGAAAGAATATAGAAAGCAGCATCGACAGGGAGGTGGCGAGACCTGAGATTGACAGGTTCGAAGGGAAGGAGCTGCGGGCCGAGGCAAAAGAGCTCGCCCAATCCATGTTCGGCAGGAAATCTGTTCAGGACGCATCTTTCAAGGAGCGTTTTGACATAGCCAAACGACTGTGGGACACGCGGCGTGCCTATTCGTTGCCCCTGCTGTCCAGAGTTACATATATCGACCAGGCCATGCTCGAATCTGTCTTCAAAAGCAAATAGGCTGTCGCCGGAGGCCTCATTTTACGTCGCCGGTCCCCGAGCTTGCGGTCGCTGAGCCGAGCCTGTCGAAGCGTCAAGGGCGTTCCCCGAGCCTGCGGTCGCTGAGCCGAGCCTGTCGAAGCGTCAAGGGGTTAGTCCTCGAGGCTTCAGCTGGCTCCGCCCCGGCCCCCTAGGCGTTTTCTTACAGTGCTAAGTCGAGGTGGTTCCCAGTAGGCAGCCTGTATGGCCTATGTGCTCGACTTA
>CAZIFT010000124.1:0-1856 GCA_964538395.1 uncultured Muribaculaceae bacterium | reverse complement strand
CGAATTCCACGAGCGGAGCCTGTCCGCCGACTTCTCCCTGGCCCTGGTCAGGGAGGCGAGGGCCATCCTGAGGCCCGACCTGGCGCTGGTCATAATGTCCGCCACCCTGGACGGGGCGGTGGCCGATGCGCTGGGTGCAGGAAAGGTGGAGTCCCCGGGAAGGATGTTCGCCGTGGAGGTATCCTATTCAAAGACAGACATTTCGCCGGAAGGCGTCCCGGAGGCGGTGTGCAGCGGGATCCACGGGATATTCCGCTCGCGGGAGACAGACGGCGACATCCTGGCCTTCCTCCCCGGCGAGGCCGACATCCGCAAATGCACAGCCATGCTGGGAAGCTCGCTCGGCGAGAATGTGGACGTGTTTCCTTTATATGGGATGCTGCCGCCGGCGGAGCAGCGCAAGGCCGTGGCGCCCTCGCGCGAAGGCAGGCGCAAGGTGATTCTGTCCACTCCGGTCGCGGAGACGTCGCTGACCATAGACGGAGTGACCGCCGTCGTGGACGCCGGCTACTGCAGGAAAATGGTCTATAAGGGAGCCGGCGGGGCCCTCGGACACCTGGAGACTGTGAGGATTTCGGCGGACATGGCCGTGCAGAGGGCCGGCCGCGCCGGAAGAACCCGCGAGGGCATATGCCACAGGCTCTACACCCAGGCCACATTCAGGTCCATGCCGCAGTTCCGCGTCCCCGAAATCATGGAGGGCGACCTCACGGCCTGCATGCTGGAGGCTGCCGGAGCCGGGGCCGGAGATTTCGGGTCTATGGAATGGCTCACTCCCCCGCCCGCGCGCTCAGTGGCGGACGCCGCCGCCCTGCTCAGAACGCTCGGAGCGGTGTCGCAGGACGGGAAGCTCACCCCGCACGGACGGAAAATGCTCGCCCTCCCCTGCCACCCGAGAATCGCCCATATGCTGCTGACGGCCAAGGAGAAAGGGCTCGGCGCCCTGGGCTGCGACGCGGCCGCGCTGCTGGAAGAAAAAGACCCGCTGGCCGCCTCCGAGGCCGGTTGCGACTTCACCCTGCGCCTCTCCGCCCTGCGCTCGGCCAGAGGCTCCGGAAGGCAGGCCTCGGGAACCATGGGCAGAATACTGCAGATCGCGGGACAGTATATGAGAATAATCCATGCGGAGCCGGACGGCCATAATCCGGACCCCGAAGACGCCGGATATCTGCTGGCAATGGCCTTCCCCGAGCGAGTCGCGCGCCAGAGCGGGGGCGCAGCCGGAGAATATCTGCTGGCCCGGAACGGCGAAAAGGCATGGATGGACATCCGGGACCCTCTCTCGGCGGAGCCCTGGATAGTGTGCGCCGACCTTTCAGCAGGCGGCCCGGGAGCCACTGGCAGGATTTTCCTGGCCTGCGCGGTGAATCCGGCCGACCTCGGGGCGCTGGAAAGCACCTCGGAGAAAATCGGCTGGAACCAGAAGGAAGGGCGGGTCACCGCGCGGCGGGAGACCAGAATCGGAGCCCTGGTCACGGGGACCGCTCCCCTGTCAAATGTCCCGCATGAAAAGATGGTGGAGGCCATATGCGAGGCTGTGCGAAAGGACGGGACCTCGCTGCTGGACTTCTCGAGCGAAGAAGTGGGAGACCTTCAGAGAAGGGTGGCCGCCGCGGCCGCCTGGCATCCGGAGCTGGAGCTGCCCGACCTGGGCACCGAAACGGTGCTCCGGGACTGCTCAGAGTGGCTTCCTTTGTATATCGGGGGCGCCTCCACCCGCGCGGAGCTGAAAAAGATAGACATGGCCGCCGTCCTGCGCGGCATGATCCCCTATGACAAGGCCGCCGAGCTCGACCGGATCGCGCCCTCGCACATAGAAGTGCCCACCGGCAGCCGCATACGCCTGGAATACCGGC
>CAZIFT010000123.1:0-1893 GCA_964538395.1 uncultured Muribaculaceae bacterium | reverse complement strand
TTGCAAAGGTCGTCCATGCCATTATGCCGCACAGCGCGTGAAAGGCGCACCCGCATGGATGCCGGGACTGCGAAAATGGCGAAGTGTCGGCGAATTTTCCTATCTTTGGTCTGGCAAGATAACCACAGGACAATGACAGACAACAGGAAGGAAGTGGAGCGCGCGGAGCTCCACCGCACCATCTGGGCGATAGCCGACGAGATGCGTGGCTCCGTGGACGGATGGGACTTCAAGTCCTATATCCTGGGCATGCTCTTCTACCGATACATCAGCGAAAACATCACGGCCTATATCAACAGGGGCGAGTGGGAGACCGGCAACACCGGCTTCAGCTATGCCGCCCTTGCCGACGATGTGGCCGAAGGAGTGAGAGAAGAGATGGTGGGCGTGAAGGGCTTCTTCATCCTCCCGTCCCAGCTCTTCGAAAACATATGCCGCACCTGCGACGCCGACCCCAACCTCAACATGACCCTGGAGAGCATATTCTCCGCCATCGAAAACTCCGCCAAAGGCACGGAGAGCGAAGACGACTTCAAGGGCCTGTTCGCCGACCTGGACGTCAATTCCAACAAACTGGGCAGCACCGTCATAAGGCGAAACGAAAAGCTGGTGAAGCTGCTTCGCGGCGTCCAGTCCATGAAACTCGGTGATTACCAGAACAATACCATCGACGCATTCGGTGACGCCTATGAATATCTCATGGGCATGTATGCTTCCAATGCGGGCAAGAGCGGCGGCGAGTTCTATACGCCGCAGGAGGTGAGCGAGCTGCTGACCAGAATCGCGACGGTCGGCAAGACGGAAGTGAACAAGGTCTATGACCCGGCCTGCGGTTCCGGTTCGCTGCTGCTGAAGGCGGCCAAGATCCTGGGCAAGGACAATGTCCGGCAGGGGTTCTATGGCCAGGAGATAAACCTCACGACCTATAACCTGTGCAGGATCAATATGTTCCTGCATGACATCGACTATGACAAGTTCGACATAGCCTGCGAGGACACGCTGCTGGCGCCGCAGCACTGGGACGACGAGCCGTTCGAGGTGATAGTGTCCAATCCGCCATATTCGATCAAATGGAAGGGGGACGACGACATAACCCTCATCAACGACCCGAGATTCGCTCCGGCCGGCGTGCTTGCGCCCAAGTCAAAGGCCGACCTGGCCTTCATAATGCATTCGCTGGCCTGGCTGGCGACCAACGGCACTGCGGCGATAGTGTGTTTCCCGGGGGTGATGTATCGCGGCGGGGCGGAGAAGAAGATTAGGCAGTATCTGATTGACAATAACTATGTTGACTGCATCATCCAGCTGCCGGACAATCTGTTCTTCGGGACGGGCATCGCCACCTGCATAATGGTGCTGAAGAAGGCGAAGAAGGACAACTGCACGCTGTTCATCGACGCCACTAAGGAGTGCGTGAAGATCACGAACTCCAACAAGCTGACTGACGAGAACATACGGAATATACTGAAGGTCTTTACCGACAGACGGGATGTCCGGTATGTGAGCCGCCTGGTGCCGAACGAGGATATAGCGAAGGGGGACTACAACCTGTCTGTCTCCACCTATGTGGAGCAGGAGGACACCCGGGAGAAGGTGGATATAGTGAAGCTGAATGCGGAGCTGGCGGAGATTGTCGCCCGCGAAAATGCCCTCCGCGCAGAAATTGATAAAATTATAAAAGAGCTTGAGATATAATGTCTTTGTGCCATTTCAGAAGGCAGAACAATGACGAAGCCGCCCGTGTGTTGAGCGGCTCCGATACGGACGGTTGTGCGGACAAGGCCGGGGGCTACCGCTTGCGGTAGTGGGCCTTCACGTAAACCTTTTTGCCTCCTGCCATTCTGAAATGGCCTCTGACATAAACAGGTTTGTGAGCAACTTTGCACTCTGTGC
>CAZIFT010000122.1:0-1898 GCA_964538395.1 uncultured Muribaculaceae bacterium | reverse complement strand
CCCTACCAGTTCCCGGAGAAGCTGATCCCGCTGTTCATCAACAACATACGCCACCGCAAGCCGCTTCCGGTCTATGGAAAGGGCGAGAACGTGCGCGACTGGCTATATGTCGAGGACCACGCCCGCGCCATAGACCTGATCTTCCATAAGGGCAAAATCGCCGAGACCTACAACATCGGCGGCTTCAACGAGTGGAAGAACATAGACATAATCAAGGTGGTCATCAAGACCGTGGACCGTCTGCTCGGCCGCGCCGAGGGCGAGGACCTGGGTCTCATCACCTATGTCACCGACCGCAAGGGCCACGACATGCGCTATGCCATCGACTCCCGCAAGCTCCAGCGCGAGCTCGGCTGGGAGCCCAGCCTCCAGTTCGAGGAGGGCATAGAGCGGACAGTCCGCTGGTATCTGGACCATCAGGACTGGCTCGACAACGTCACCTCCGGCGACTACCAGAACTATTACGACAACATGTACAAGGGCCGCTAACGCCCTGAACCTAAATTATATAACTATGCAACTCATACTCCTCTCCGGCGGGTCGGGCAAGCGCCTGTGGCCGCTCTCAAACAACGCACGCAGCAAGCAGTTCCTCCCTCTTCTCGAAAAGGAAGACGGCACCATGGAGTCCATGGTCCAGAGGGTGGTGAGGCAGGCCCGCGAGGCCAGGCTGTGCGAGGACATAACCATAGCCACCAACGAGAGCCAGCTCGGCATCATCACCAACCAGCTCGGCGAAGACATCTCTGTGGTCACCGAACCCGAGCGCCGCGACACCTTCCCGGCCATAGCTCTTGCAGCAAGCTACCTGAAGCTCGCCAAAGGCTGCTCCGACAGCGAGCCTGTCGTGGTCATGCCCTGCGACCCCTACACCGAGGCCGGCTATTTCGAGGCCATAGGCCGTATGGTCGAATGCGTGAAGTCCGACGTCGCCGAACTTGTGCTCATGGGCATCACCCCCACCTATCCCTCTTCGAAATATGGTTATGTGGTTCCTGTCCAGAGCTCTGCCGATGCGGCATATAAGAAAGTGTCCCGCTTCACCGAGAAGCCCACTGTGGAGGTCGCAGAAGAACTGCTCAGGCAGGGCGCCCTCTGGAATGGGGGAGTCTTCGCCTTCCGTCTCGGATATATGATGGACATAGTCCGGAAACATGTGGTCTCCGACAGCTTCGAGGACACCCGCAGCCGCTACGGCGAGTTCCCCAAAATCTCCTTCGACTATGAAGTCGCCGAAAAGGCCGCGTCGGTCGCCGTCGTGCCCTACACCGGCGAATGGAAGGACCTCGGCACCTGGAACACCCTCACCGACGAGCTGCACAAGCCCGTGATCGGCAACGCCGTGATGGGACCCCACTGCGAGAACACCCATGTCATCAACGAGCTCCATCATCCCATCTATGTCGATGGCCTCAAGGACGTGGTCGTGGCAGCGTCGCCGGACGGCATAATAGTCTGCCAGAAGAAATATTCCGAGGACATCAAGAAGGCGGTGGACAACCTCACGCCGCGCCCGATGTATGAGGAGCGCCGCTGGGGCACCTACCGGGTCATGGACGACTCCACCTATGCCGACGGCCACCATTCCCTGGTGAAGAGCATCACCCTGAACCCCGGCAAGAACATCTCCTACCAGATCCACCACCACCGCTCCGAGGTCTGGACCTTCGTGGAGGGCTCGGGCATATTCGTCCTCGACGGCCAGGAAAGGCGGGTCAGCGCCGGCGAGACCGTCGTCATCCCCGTGGAGCACTTCCACGCCATCAAGGCCCTCACCAAGCTCACCTTCATCGAAGTCCAGCTCGGCAACCCCCTCACCGAAGAAGATATCGACCGCTTCACCTGGCAGTGGTCGGAATAATGCACCCGCGCCTATAACAGCGGTCCCCGAGCCTGCG
>CAZIFT010000121.1:0-1967 GCA_964538395.1 uncultured Muribaculaceae bacterium | reverse complement strand
TTTTTATTGCTGATAGTCCTTGCGGGATTACTTGAAAATGACACTGGCAACACCTCTTCCAGCAATGTTTTGTCCGGAGTTCTCCAGGGGCCGCCCCAGTTATATGCAGCGGCATCACCATAAGTAATACCAGAGCTCTGCAGGGTTGTCTTTCCCTTGTAATCCACGACATCAGTTATTGAGGACAATGCATATGATGAAGAGAATGTTTCCGAAGACCAGGTCGTGGAAAGAGCGTCCCCATTCTTGTCATATTGGACAGCTGACAGGATATTTCTGGTTCCATCGCCTGACTCGGCAGTTACTTTCCATCCGTTGAGCTCTCCCCACCGGAAATAATATCCATAGTCTTCCGGGGACTCGGCTCCAAGATTGCATGCCGCAAAAAGTATTTTCGTATCATACTTTGACCCAGGACTTATCCTGCTGTCCAAAAGCGACTTACGAAGGCCAAGGTCCACATAGTCGTGAGTATTCTGATATGGCACCTCAGTTCCCACGTAATCCACGGCGGGCATCTTGAGGAGGGAGGAGCGGGTGATGGTCTGGGACCTGGAGGTGGTGATTTCCATCTGCTTGCCGTCGGTGTCCTTGACGGTGACGGTGAAGCCGGAGGCCATAGTCATGGGCGGAAGAGCGATGATGAAGGATGTGGCGGTTGCGGAGTTGAGCTGGACGCCTTCGCCGCAGTCGAGGGTAACCTTCTGGGATTCCACATTGGCCATGGTGATGGCAGGCACGGCTGCGGTGGACACGGCCACGGTGGCCGCTCCGCACAGGACCTCGTTGGCATTGCCCCTGACGCTGATGGACGCGACTTTAGCGGTTCCCTTGAGCTGGAGTTTCAGGCCGCCGAGGATGTTCTTGAAGCCAAGGTTCTTGTCTTCGGTCGAGCCGGTTATGGCAGCCATAGGAAATGCGCCGTTGGCGAAGCTCGCCTCTGCATAAGTCTGGGTCGAAGGCAGAACTATGCCGCTTATCTCGTAGCCCGTTCCGCTCTTGGCAATAGATACGCCCGAAGCATAAGGGTAATATGCGACATTGTTGCTTATGGCAGTGCCGGCCGTGTACTCGGACGATGCGACCTTGCTCAGGCTCGCCGAGGTCTTGCCGTCAGAATCGTCCGTCACCTGATACTGCGCGTTGACTGTGTTGCCGTCAAAGACGCTCACCTGGTCGCCTTTTGTCCAGAGGACATTTCCATTTCCATCAAGCGACGTCTTGGTGGCGCCGCCGTAGTTGTCTTCGATGCTCGCAGTGAAGCGGCTCGGCTCCAATGTGCTGACATTCAGCTCCTCTTCCTGGCAGGAACATACCATGACCGCCGCCAGAATTCCAAATGCAAATCTTTTCTTCATAGCGTTTTCCATTTTACCATTGACCATCATTTTCACCGACCGTTTCGTTGCTGGTGCACAACGGGCCTTCCGCCCTCACGGGAATCTCTTCGCAGACCGGCGGCGCATAGCTTCCGGCAGCCGTCTGCCTTTCATGTTCAATGCTCATCATCTGATGTTGTTAGTTTAGTGTTATTGATTAGTTTGTCGTTATTAGCTTTTGGCTCCGGCCATCGGACCGGACACGACACGACAAAGGGCGCCGACGCAATGCGCCGACACCCTTTCAGTATTCTATATTAACTTATTTACTATAAACGAGTTATACCCCCCCCCACGAAACAATTTCGGGAGCCAGAATGCAATTTTCTATAGTCAACTCAAGGCCTTTCATATCCGTCTTAAATCCATTCAAGGCGAATCTACTGATTATTTCCGACTTCGTCAAGACGGGGAGTTGAGTTTCACAATCAGCACGGAACCTCCTCGCAACGCTAAGTCGGGAAATGTGCCACACAGAGCATTTTTCTTGACTTAGCGGACTTTTAAAGTGCTCTAAGTGTGGCAGATAGGCCATACAGAGCATCAGTGGCATGTAACATCGACTTAGCGTTGCAGGATCGGCCGGCA
>CAZIFT010000120.1:0-1994 GCA_964538395.1 uncultured Muribaculaceae bacterium | reverse complement strand
TCCGTCTCCATCTTGTCGTGGATGCGCTGTAATTCTTCGAATGTGCACTCGCCACGGGCAATTACGGGTTGGTTGGTCACGACGATGGCGAGATAACCGCTCTTATTGATAGTCTTGATGGCTTCGGCAGCACCCTCTATCAGTTCGAATTGATCAGCCGAAGTCAAGAATCCAGTCGTTACATTTATTGTTCCGTCCCGGTCAAGGAATATCGCCTTCTGCTTATTCTTGAGGTTGCGTGCATGCACCTTGCCGCTCACTATATCCTTCTCCGTCTCATAATAGCGGTCGGGCGTGCCCATGTCCTTGATGTACTCCGGAGTGTCGTAAGCATAGATGCGTCCGCTCGGGATGTTTGGTTTCAGCACATCGCGGTCAAGGTCTATCTTGTCTGGGGTCTCGGGATGGCGGGGCACGAAATGCTTCATCGTCTCCTTCAGAAGCTCGGGCGAAATGATTTCGATACCGGCATTCACACGGTTCTTGTAGTAAGTACGCTCGTCTTCTTTGGCCATCCAGCGTATGACACGATGCGTATCTTCTGGCATCCCGCCAGGCACCTTCGGGCCTTCAATCTCTGTCACAAGCAATGAGCTGTCGTACGGATGCCCGTTGGGATGCGCCACTAAGCTCGCCCACGCCTTATGCTCTTTATGGAACGCAATGAAGCGATTGAAATCCACATCGATAATCACGTCCCCACAGAGCAGAAGAAAATCCTCCGTCAGCTGCGGCATCTTGAACAATGCGCCGGCTGTGCCGAGTGGATGGTCTTCAACGAAGTATTCTATATTCACTCCGAACTTGCTGCCATCACCAAAATACTCTTGTATCTTATCACCGAGGTATCCGATGACGAGTATAATGTCGGTCAAGCCACAAGACTTCAGATTGTCTATCTGATGCTCCAGGATTGGCTTGCCGCATATCGGTATCATGGGCTTGGGCACATCGCTTCGCACCGAAGCAATACGGGTGCCCTTGCCTCCTGCCATAATCACTACTTTCATAACGTCAGAGTTTAGAAATTAAATTAGCATCTTGCGTTCTAAACCCTCCCGAAGAAGTGATCTTCGAGCATCAGACAGAGACAATGATACACAGGAAGATGCAATTCCTGAATCTTATATGTTTCTGTCTCTGGCACATGGACACACACGTCGGCATACTTTTCGAGTTGGTTCTCTTTCTGCCCAGTCAAGCCAATAACCTTCAAGCCTTTTGATTTAGCCGCTACTGCCGCATAGAGTACATTCTTGCTGTTGCCCGATGTAGAAATGCCGAGGAAGACATCTCCCGCCACGCCCAGTCCGTTAACCTGCTGAGCAAATATCAGCACAGGCACGGCATCATTCATAAATGCCGTAGTCAGCGAAGGCTCTCCGACCAGCGAAATGGCCGGAAGGGCTCCCTGCAGGTGCTCGGCAAGCACGGTTCCCATTTCGGGGTCTATCTGCATAAGCCGTTCAATCTGGGCGGCATATATCTTACGCTTAAGCTTAAACTCCTTCATCAATTCGCCCACGATATGCTCCGAGTCGGATGCCGACCCGCCGTTTCCTGCCACCAGAAGTTTGCGCCCGGCAGAATAGGCTTCCTCCAAGACATTGTAAGCCTTCAGTATATCTCCCTTGCAGCTCTCCAACTGCGGATAACGCTGCACCAATGTTTCTATATGCATTTCCATAGCGCCCAGTCTATTTGAATACAGAAACATTATCCGTCGGATATATTTTCCAGCCGTGTGCGCCGCCGTCAGAGAACTGGAACGGCATTACGAAGCCATTGAGTTTCTTCAGCGCTTCTTCTACTTCCTTCTTGCGTGTCGGCTCCACCACAAACATGATGAAACCGCCGCCACCTGCTCCGCTCACCTTGCCAGCCTTGGCTCCAGCAGCCATCGCCACATCCATCGCCTCCTGGATAATGGGATTGGAGATGTTGTTGGCCATCTTCTTCTTGTTCTCCCAACCCTCACGCAGGATGTCGGCAAA
>CAZIFT010000119.1:0-2108 GCA_964538395.1 uncultured Muribaculaceae bacterium | reverse complement strand
GCATGTTTTTGAGCAAAGCTACGATATTTTCCATAATCAACTCCCTACGTTAGCGAAAACATACTTGCCTAAGTATTCCCAAAATTCTTTCCGGATAGTCGCAAATTCAGAGCGAACGATTTCTGATTCTTTGCCGAATATGTTTAGAATGGCAGAATTACCTTGATGCTGGCTTTCTGTTAAAACAGCAAGCGTTCCTTCAGCTTTTTGCCCAATATGGTGAAGCTGATACGCTTTCCCTGTCACTGGATCAAGCGGTGCATACCCTTTTTGCATTCTCACCAAATTTGTAACTTCTGTCCCGTCCGGAAGCTGACTCACAAAATCTAAGTCTATATCTGGAATCAAAGCCGTTTTTCCATTTACTATCATAGGCTTTAATCCTGCTTCTTTGTAAACGAAGTATTCGTCCAAACTGTGAATTTCAGAAATAACGTCAATTGGGAGATTGGAATCTGCTTGAATAACTGCTGCTTCATTCATAGTCAAGCCACTCTTGGTAGCTGATTTCAGCAGGAATGTTTCGCTGCCACCACCAACAATTGCCCCACTGATAGCTCCCCATTTGAAGCCCTCTGTTGCTCCCATAGCAGCAGCTTCCACAGCCTCATTAAAATCTCCGGTCTCAATACCTCTTACAACACCTGCCGAGATACCTCCGAATGCTGCGCCGGAAATTGCAAATGTTTCTGCTGTCGCTGCAGAAGCCGCAAATATCATGCTGACTGCTGGAGCCCCAACTCCTGCAGACACAGCAGAGACTGTCACACATATAAGGATAACGCCCGTGCCGATAGCGACATTTTTAAGCATCGTTTCGGTTGAAACATCTTCAATTTCCTGAAGCTCCTGCACCGTTGTTGTTCCATCATCGTTCAGTGTGAAAATGTACTTTGTGCCTTGAAACACTTCATCTAATTCAGCCAATGTGTAGCCGAAGTAGATATTTGATTGGAAGTTGAACGCCACTTCTTCAAGATATTCCTTGGAGATGTAGACAGCAGATACATTCTCGACAAAATACTCATCACTGTTAAGCGATGTGACTGCGTCTCTGTAGACCAGGTCCTCAACGTAAGCAAGCAAATCCTCATCATCCAAAGAGTCGTACTGCTGCACAGCTTCATCCGGCATAACCGGCTCTGTCGTAGATTCTACGGACTCAGTCGGCTCAGCCGTCACACTGCTTTCACTTGTTGGGGGCGTTTGCGGTTGTACTTGTCCGCAACCGGTTAGCAGCATCATGATGCTGAGTAATATAGCCACTACTCGTTTCACTGCTCTGCACCTCCTTCATCGTCGTGATGAACATCAACTACTTCTGTCGGTCTCTTTTTCTTTTTCGTTTTTACAACGATACACACAACAATCACAACAAAGGCAAGAACACCGATAATTGCCGCAACCGAAATAGTGGTTGATGTTTGTTCTGTAGCTTCTGTTTCGTCATCGGTGGCATTTTCAGGGCTTGCGGGAGTAGCGGAAGGAGAGGGAGTGGCCGTCTCTTCTTCCGGTTGTGATGTTTCTTCAGCCGGCGAGGGAGTCGCAAGCTGAATTGTACCGTCATCAGAAATTGTTGCCCCGTCCTCAACGAGATTATTGATTTCCTCGATCGACAAGCCGGTGGTCATATAAGCACGGAGGATGTTGTTCGTACCGACATAGATTTTCTTCGTGGTAAACTGACCCGTGTATTCATTGCTGACGGTTATGGTATAGATTCCTTCATCTGTATACTCAGCACCGTCTTTCGCCGGGCCGTTGAAGCGGGTATCTTCAACAAGTCCGTCGGCACTATCCTTCAGTGTTTCGCGCTTGAGATTGATTTTCAAATATCTGGACTTCGCCAGATCGAGACGGAAACCATTCTCGGTCATGGAACTGTTTGTCAGTTCGTTGCCGGTTTTGACATCAAATGGATATACCATACAGTTTCCGTTACGAACAGAAAACTTGAAGAAAATCCGATAATGGCCAACCTTATCAATCAGCTCATCGCTCGTAACTTGATAATCGAGAGCTACCTCATAGTCGCCTTCCTCAAACAGCTGTACTTTCGTATCTGCATCAACAGAAGCATTTGCTTCGAGATAATTGGTGTAGATGGT
>CAZIFT010000118.1:0-2189 GCA_964538395.1 uncultured Muribaculaceae bacterium | reverse complement strand
AGGAATGGCTCCTCTGGGCCGAAAAGGAGGGCGTGGACCCGAGGGTGACCGGCTTTATCAGGGAACACTCGGAGTGGCTGGACCGCAATCCGGACACGAAGGAGGGCGCGGACACGGGACTTGACAAGACTCCGGACCGCAGGTCTTGGAAGAGGGTGTCGGACATAATTCTGAATGTGAGCGATATGGGCGGAGTGATGTCCAAACTCATCTCCAGCATCGTGGGAGTGAAGGCCGCGAGCGCATTCCTCAGCGATGTGGCGAACAGGAAAATCGTCTCCGGACGTGAAGTCGTATTCAACTACGGCGCCGTCAAGAGCACTCTCGAGGACTATCAGCTCCATCAGCTGAGCGTCGTGAACGACGGCCTGTACCGCTTCCTTGAAGTAGAGAAAATCGCTCCGGAGGACAGGGAGAAGGCTCTGAAGAACATCGGAGACTATTTCGACTGGCTGGTCAAGGAAAAGAAGGAGGCGGCGGCCCATTTCGCGAACATCTATATGCAGGACACCTATCCAACCGCGAAAAAATATCTCGCTAAGAACAGCGGCGTGCTCGTGATGTCTATGATTTCGTATGTGAACCACATAAAATAGGCTCGGGATGGAAGACAGAATCAAGGAGATAATCCAGCGGTGGTTTGTGCAGGAACCGGCTATGTTCCAGATCATCTGCACGCACGCTCTCGTGGAAAACAGGGCTATGAAGTGCCCTGTCCGAAGCGGGAAGGGGAGGCTGGAGTATAATCCGGATTTCCTCGCCCAGATGAGCGACCCCGGTCTTGACGAAGCCCTGCGCACCGAGGCCTGCCGCATTCTCCTCAAGCACCCCTACGAGCGCAGACCGGACGGATGCAGCCAGCAGGCCATCGGAGTCGGCTCCAACATCACCATCGGCGACAATTACGAGTATGGCAATTTCCGCATTGACAAGCCGGGGGACTACGGCCTTGAGAAGGGGATGCCCTACGAGTGGTATGCCAGGCAGACTCAGTCGATGCTGCAGGAGGGCCTCGGCGAGGATGGAACGGGGGCCGGAGGGGACTCGGACAGCACCGGCGAGGGGACCCCGAAGGCGGATGACCGTCAAAAGGACAGGAGCGCATATAAAGACAGGCTCCGGGACAATGCGGAGCGCAACCACGACCTTGCTTCCCTCTGGGAAGAGGATGACCTGCAGGTGGCCCTGATCAACGGAATAATCGAGAACTGCCAGAGCTGGGGCTCCCTCGCCGGCGCCTTTGCCGAGAAGATCAAGGCGTCCGCCAAGGCGAAGATAAACTGGAGAACGGTGTTCTCGGGTTTTCGGGCGAGCATACTTTCAAGCCGCCGCAAGATGACCCGTATGCGCCCCAGCCGCCGGTTCGGCTTCGACCAGATGGGCTCCACCCGGCAGTTCAACACGCGGCTTCTTGTCGCCGTGGATGTCTCGGGCTCCATTTCCACTGGGGCGCTTTCCTACTTCTACGGGGTCATCAACTCGGCTTTCCGTTACGGATTCGAGAGCATCGACGTCATCCAGTTCGACTGCGGCGTGAGGGTGGTGCAGAACCTCAAAAGGGTCGCCAGGGAGGTCGTGGCGGTGGGCCGCGGAGGCACTTCCTTCCAGGAGCCAATAGAGTACGCCGGCAAGATGAGCTACGACGGGCTTCTGATCCTCACCGACGGCTTTGCGCCCGAGCCGGAAATCCCGGAGAATTTCCGCCCCAAAATCATCTGGGTCTGCAAGGATTCCCGCAGCTATGATTCCTGCCACCGATGGATGGAGAAATCCGGCAGGGTGTGCACGATGGAACTGGGATAAAAGCGGATGAGAGCATTGGATTTGAACGCTTGATTAAAGGGCGAAATGTTTATGTATAAATAAGTTAGATACTTGTTTTGAATATGAATGCTATACAGACAGAGACAAATATGGACCTGAGCCCAATTGTGAACTCAGTCGCCGCTCAGGCTCGTGCAAGGGACATCGACTGGTACCTGGACAAGAACACCTGCAAGCTGCAGCCCGAGCGGATTTGGACCTTCATCCGTGAAAGCGTCTGGGCTATCCTTCTGGAGACTGTGAAGAAGGGGAAGGAGGGCAGCTCGTTCACTCCAGCCGAGGTCGGAGCGCTGCTTATCCACCGCGGGGTCGGCAAGGAGAATTTCAAATTCTCACGGGGCAAGCTGATGTTTCAACTGAAGCAC
>CAZIFT010000117.1:0-2192 GCA_964538395.1 uncultured Muribaculaceae bacterium | reverse complement strand
TTTCACCAGATTGAAGCCGGCGGAGGCCCATTCCTTCATGACGCCGCCGTCATCATAGATGAGATACCCCTCGAGCTCGTCCATCTCCGAAATGAATTTGACGGCCTCGTCCAGACCGATCACCATGCAATAGGTCGCATAGGCGTCGGCACTCGTAGCGTCGGGAGCTATTATGGTGGCGCTGAGCAGGTTATGCGTCACGGGCCAGCCGTTGCGCGGGTCTATGGTGTGAGAATATTTCTTGCCGTCGCGGATATAGAACTTCCTGTAATTGCCCGAAGTCACCACCCCGTGGGCGCCGCCGTCGCTCTGCCAGACCCCGTCCAGGTCGGCTCCGGGAGTCTCGTTGCCGTCCACAGGGCGGTCAACTCCGATGGTCCACGGCTTGCCGGAAGGGTTGAGCCCCTCGCAGTAGATTTCGCCTATGTCCACAAGCATGTCCCTGATTCCTATGGAATGGAGATAGTCCGCAATCACGTCGCAGCTGTAGCCCTGGGCTATGGCGTTGAAATTGAGCACAGGCTTGAGCGCGAGGGCGGAGTCCAGGTCGGCCGAAAGCCTCCCCATGCCGCAGGTCTTCAGCAGCGAGTCCACTGTCTGGGCCGAGGGCAGGGAATCGTTGGTGAATCCGAAGCCCCATGCATCGAAAAGCGGCCCCGCAGCCACGTCCACGGCCCCTCCGGTCTCTTGCCAGACGGCATATGACCGCGCATAGATGTCCCTGAACATAGGCCCGGGCTCCAGCGAGTCTCCGGCATTGAGCCGGCTGAGCACCGAGCTCTTGTTATAGCCCGAGAGGGTGTTGTCTATCACGACCAGCAGCGAATCGACTTTCCGGCTTATGGTCTCGATGTCTTCGGCGGCTCCGTCGGTGTTGATCTTCACCGAATAGGTCCCGCCCTGGGCATAGCCCTGAATCACTTTGTAGCCTCCTTTTCCGCAGGAGGCCGCGCTCAATGCCAGCGCCAGAAGCGCCAGCAGCTGTATTTTTTTCATTTGGCTCTCTTTTTGTACAAAGGTACGGGAAAAATTGTGCATATTTGCGTGATTTCGGTTAATGGAAATTTAGAATCTGAAGCGAATGAAATTTGAAAGATTTGCGGCCGCCGTTCTGGCGGTGACGGCTCTGCTCGGTGTGTTTGTTTCATGTAAGAAAGATGATGAGGACGAGACTCTCCCGTCGATCAGCGGAAGCCTTTATTTCAAGGCTCCTTCCTATGCTGCTCCGGGAACGACGCTGAGCATGACTCCGAAGGGCGCGGTGCATCCGGACGGCGGTTCTCTCGGCTATTACTGGGCGGCCACCGGCGTGGTGACCAAGGCCGACACCACGAGGCTTGAGAACGACCCCGAGTCGGTGACCGGCGAGTTTTCGCTTGTCGTGCCCGATTCGCTATATACCATGAAAATCACCTGCGTGGCATTCGCCAAGGGATATACGAATACCTATGCCTATAGTTATGTGACTGTGGTGAAGGATGAGTCCGTGACCGGCATCGAGCATCCGGACGATGAGAAGAGCTTCACCGACGCGCGCGACGGCAAGGTCTATACTTATGTGTCTCATGACGGACTGGACTGGATGAATACCAATCTGCAGTATGCCTCCGCCGGCAGGCCTTATACGGACTGTGAGGCCATGACTCCGGTGTTCGGAAACCTTTACACATGGGAGGAGGCCAATGTCTCCTGCCCTGACGGGTGGAGGCTTCCCACCGAGGATGAGGTCAAGAGTCTGTGCGGCGGCAGCTTCAAGTCGGCGGCGGGCTCGCTCATGGTGGACGCTTATTTCAACGGGGACAGGATGTGGGACTATTGGCCGGATGTGAATGTGACCAATTCCACGGGCATGAACATGTATCCCTGCGGCTATGCCTATTATTCCGGCACGGAGTGGGGCTATAAGGGCATCGACGATTATTCGGTCATCTGGACTTCGACTGCCTATGACGATGAGCAGATGAAGTATCTCGCCATCTACAAGAGCCTCGCCGACCTCACCGACGGCAATGCCCACAAGGACAGCTTCGCCGTCTCCGTCCGCTGCGTCCGAGAGGCTGAATAATTCCGCCCGGCAGTCCGTTTTTCGCTTCGCTCCGGTGTACTGACATCCGGAGAACCCACACCGGCAACGGGCGGGCGCGCGCGGGCCCTTGCCCGGAGCCCAAGCGCAGCGCCCCGCTCCGTAGCCG
>CAZIFT010000116.1:0-2194 GCA_964538395.1 uncultured Muribaculaceae bacterium | reverse complement strand
ACAACAGACATAAAGGACGTGCTCATAATCGAGCCGCGCGTGTTCAAAGACCAGCGGGGCTACTTCTTCGAAAGCTTCTCCCAGCGGGAATTCGACGAAAAAGTCGCCCCCATCCTCGGCCACAGCATCCACTTCTGCCAGGACAACGAATCCATGTCCTCCTACGGCGTCATGCGCGGCCTCCATTTCCAGAGGCCTCCCTACACCCAGAGCAAACTCGTCCGCTGCGTCAAAGGCTCTGTGCTCGACGTCGCCGTCGATATCCGCAAAGGCTCTCCCACCTACGGCAAACACGTGGCCGTGGAACTGACCGAAGACAATCATCGCCAGTTCTTCGTCCCCCGCGGCTTCGCCCACGGCTTCGCAGTCCTCAGCGAGACGGCAGTCTTCCAGTACAAATGCGACGAATTCTACCATCCTGAGTCCGACGGCGGCGTCTCCATCCTCGACACCAGCCTCGGCATAGACTGGAGAATCCCCACCGAACACGCCATCCTCTCCGAAAAAGACACCAGGCACGACCTGCTGAAAGACTTCGACTCGCCTTTCGACATCAGCGTCAGCCTCTACAAATAACCCCAAACATGAATATACTTGTCACCGGCGCCAACGGCCAGCTCGGCAACGAGATGCGCATAGTCAGCAAAGCCACGCCGGACCGTTACATCTTCACCGACGTCACCGACGTCCCCGGCCTCGAGACCGTCCATCTGGACATCACCGACATCGACGCCATCCGCAAGATGGTGAAAGACAACAACATCGACGCCATAGTCAACTGCGCCGCCTGGACCAATGTCGATGCCTGCGAGACCGACCCCAAGCTCGCCGCCCTCGCCGAAAAGCTCAACGCCGACGCCCCCGAAAACCTCGCCAGGGCCATGAAAGAAGCCGGCGGCCTGCTCATCCAGATCAGCACCGACTATGTCTTCGGCAAAGAGCCCTACAACGTCCCCTGCCGCGAAGACCAGAAAGGCACGCCCACCGGGGTCTATGGCACCACCAAGCTCCACGGCGAGCAGAAAATCATCGCCACCGGCTGCCGCTATGTCATCATCCGCACCGCCTGGCTCTACAGCGAGTTCGGCAAGAACTTCTGCAAGACCATGCTCAGCCTCACGGCCACCAAGCCCCAGCTCAATGTCGTCTTCGACCAGTGCGGAACCCCCACCTATGCCCTTGACCTGGCCAACGCCATCGTCACCGTCCTCGACAAGACAAAAGAAGACAAGGACAAATACACCGGCATCTATCACTTCTCCAACGAAGGCGTATGCAGCTGGTACGACTTCACCCAGATGATAGCCCGCATCTCCGGCCACAACGGCTGCGACATCCGTCCCTGCCACAGCGACGAGTTCCCCTCGCCCGTGCATCGCCCCGCCTATTCCGTGCTCGACAAGCGCGCCATCAAGGAGACCTTCGGAGTGAAAGTGCCCTACTGGGTGGATTCCCTGGAGAAATGCATCGCAAACCTCGAAAAAAAGTAAAAGCATGAAAACCATAGTCATCACCGGCGGCGCCGGCTTCATCGGCAGCCATGTGGTCCGCCTCTTCGTCAACAAATATCCGGACTACCGAATCATCAACCTCGACAAGCTCACCTATGCCGGCAACCTCGCCAACCTCAAGGACATAGAGGACAAGCCCAACTACAGGTTCGTCAGGATGGACATCTGCGACTTCGACGCATTCTATAAGCTCATGCAGGACGAGCATGTGGACGGCATCATCCATCTGGCCGCCGAAAGCCATGTGGACCGCAGCATCAAGGACCCCTTCACCTTCGCCCAGACCAACGTGATGGGCACCCTGTCGCTCCTCCAGGCCGCCAAGCTCTATTGGGAAAGCCTTCCCGAGGGCTACGAAGGCAAGCGCTTCTACCACATCTCCACCGACGAGGTCTATGGCGCCCTGCAGATGACCCACCCCGAAGGCGTTCCGGCCCCGTTCAGCACCAAAGCCTCCAGCGGCAAGAACCATGAGGCCTATGGCGAGGCCTTCTTCGAGGAGACCACCAAATATAACCCGCATTCGCCGTATTCCGCCTCCAAGGCCGGCAGCGACCACTTCGTCCGCGCCTTCCACGACACCTACGGCATGCCCACCATAGTGACCAACTGCTCCAACAACTACGGCCCCTACCAGTTCCCGGAGAAGCTGATCCCGCTGTTCATCAACAACATACGCCACC
>CAZIFT010000115.1:0-2302 GCA_964538395.1 uncultured Muribaculaceae bacterium | reverse complement strand
CGCAGACAAGACAGAATGCGAAGAAACTCACGCACAAGGCGACAAGATATTTGAAAGCTCGGGACATATCAGGCATCAGTTCACTACAAATAAAACGAATTTATCCCGGAAAAACAAACAGCCCGCGCCGTCAGTCGTCCGCCGTCTCGGACAGCCGTGCGGCGGTAGTTAAAGAACTTTTATTGCCGCGCCAGGGTGGCGAGTTGTTCCGAAATAGAACAGGTTCGGCATTAAGGTTCCAAAGCCGTATCCGGAGGAAAAATATGGGTTACGGATAGCATTTTTATTTTTTACTTATCCGCAACCCCTAAAAAATCGGACTTACGGATGAGTAAAACTCTCCTCGGCGGGCGGAACTGAAGGGCAGGAAAACAAAAAAGGTTGACCAGAACGGTCAACCGCATCCGTGGAGCATAGGAGATTCGAACTCCTGACCTCTTGCATGCCATGCAAGCGCTCTACCAGCTGAGCTAATACCCCGGGAGATTTTGTGAGGATAAGCAGACTTGAACTGCTGACCCCTTGCCTGTCAAGCAAGTGCTCTAAACCAACTGAGCTATACCCTCATTAGGACTGCAAATTTAGGCAAAATCTTCGATTCCGCAATAGCAAAATCACTCTCCGCACAATTTTTCTTCAAGTTTTTTCTTCATATGGGCCGCAATCACCTTCTGTGCGGCGCGGCCATAATGGATATGGTCGGCATGGACATGGCGGGTCCGGTTCATTATCGCATTGATGTCCAGGAAGTCCACGCCCATAGACCCGGCCACTTCCTCTATGATCCGGCTCTTGCCGCGTGTTATCGCATTGACCGAACCGTCATATTTTTCCTTAGCGAGACGGAGCTTGACAGCCATTCGCATAAGCCCGGAAGGAGGGACGACGGCGTCGAAGATGGACTCTGTTATGATGCGGGGCGCAAACTGTCGGAGGAATGTGAGCAGGCTGCGGAAGTCTTCCCTGAAGCGGTCGAAGTCTTCGCTCCGGTATTCTCCCCCGTCGGCGGATTTCCGTCCGTGCTGGCCGATCTGGACAAAGATGGCGGCGTAGCTGTAGCGCGTGTTCCGGAAGAAACCGTCCAGCAGGTTGACGAAAATCTCGTCATAGAGGTTGGCAGAGGTGCCGATCATGTCCACGGAGCGGCCGGTGAGGCGTGCCAGCGAGCTGCGGACCTTTCGGGCAGTGGAGTCGCCGACCAGCAGAATCCGGCCGGAGGGGTGCGGGGCACTGATGCCGGCAGAGGCTGCGGAGCTGTCAGGGCCTATGCTTCCGGCGAGACCGGTGCCAGAGGCCGCGGAGCTGTCAGGGCCTATGCTTCCGGAAGGCTCGTCCGGCCTGTCGGCGCAGTCAATCCAGGTGTTGGTCCATTCCGTTCCCTCCCTGAAGGCGAAGTCGTTCCTGACTTCGCGGAGCATTTCGCGATAGGTAATCATTCCGCAAAGGTAATCGAAAAACGGCTCATGTCACGCGGCGGGGCGTCTGACCCGATGTTATAACTAATTTGTATTTATCGGCAAATTGTTATAACTTGCAGCATGACTACAAATTCAACCATATTGAGAATCGGGAACAGCTGCGGCGTGATAATCCCGGCCCGCATCATGAAATCGCTTTCTCTCTCAGAAAGGGATGTCCTGAGCGTAACCGAGTCGGACGGAAAAATCATTCTCCAGAAGGCATCAGATGCAGAAAAAGTCACACCTTTTTCCGCATTGGACCAATGGTACCGTGACAATGGATTTGCCGGCAAGGACACAAACGACGCCCTGGATTACGTAGCGAAAATCAGAGCCGAGAGAAACAATAAAGACATCCCGCAATGGTAACGGAAAAGCCGAAATATCTGATAGACTCTGACATTCTGATTGCTTTGCTGCGCGATGCCGACAACAGAACCGGGCTCCGACAGAAAGCCCTGAACGTGGGCCTGCAGAATTGTTACGTCAGCGCTCTGTCGCTCGCGGAATTGTCGGCCGGAGCCTATCGAATGGCCTCAGGGAGAGGGTTGTTCGAAGTGGAGTTCATCAAGGAGCTGTTTAATATCCATCCCTTCGGTCTCAAAGGATCCGCAGACGCGGAGTGCTTCGGCAAAAACAAGGCTTTGCTATACGCCGCCGGCATTCCGATAGCCGACATGGATCTTCTGATCGGGTCTTCCGCGCTCGCAGGCGGTTTCATAATGGTAACACATAACACGAGACACTTTTCCCACATTCCTCATCTGAACATCGAAGACTGGCTGGCAGAAAGTTGCGGAACGAATCGGTCCGAAGGTGTGGAGTGACGCGGACGGCGGGGC
>CAZIFT010000114.1:0-2305 GCA_964538395.1 uncultured Muribaculaceae bacterium | reverse complement strand
TGGAGAATTTCTGTTGGAAGGGAGGGCGGGATGATTGATTTTTACAAAGTGAAAGACTGCCTATGTGCCTTGTAGCCCCTTCTGTGGCCGATACCCGCGCTTAAGAGGCCTTTTAAAGTGCCCTTAAGCGTGCTAATAGGCCTTCTAGGCCACTCTATGGCAGGTGGGCATGCGCTCACTTTGCAAAATCCCGACTATCAGTAAGGCCCTTTACGAAAACGGTGCACAGAAAAGCCGGTTTCATACGACAATATCTGCGGAAGTCCGCCATACAACATATATTCATTGAATCCGGCCTGCACTGTTCCGGAATAAGCGGACATATACTCCTTAAAATTTAAAGGGTACATTTTCACCTCAAAACCGCGTACGCGAAACTCCGTGATAATATCTTTGGACAGAAACTTCGCATTACAGCCGGTTACATAGATATCCACATTCCGCATCTTCAAAAAACCGTTCAACACATCTTCAAAGTCATCGAGTGACGTGGTTTTCAATCAATTGTTCGTTTCGACTTACCAGCTTCAATTGCCAGACAAGAAAGTCCTGAAAGATTTCTTGTCGCATCAGATCGAAGAGGCCGCTGAGTAAACTCCCCCTGCTATTTCATCAGTTCAGAGGTCTTATACCAATAGAAAAAAGCTTCCGGGTTCTGAGACTTCAGCTGATTCAGGTGAGTAGCGAATGATGACGGGATCTTTACCGACGCAAGGGAGCCAAGTACATCGGGACCGTAACGCTCCGGTGTCGCTACGCTATTCAGTGCGCAGGCTGCAGCGTAGGCGGCTTTGGCGGCATCGCGGACTGCACTTGTCATATTGTAGCGCTCGCTGTGGATGAAGTTGCGCACCCTGGTGATGCCGTCAGAATAAAAACGGAAGTCTTCCTCGTGCCCGAATCCGTTGGTGGATATGCACAGGGCCGTGGCTATGGTGTCCTCGGCGACGGAGCGGATGTCCCGACTTTCCATCCTGCGGTAATCCATTTCCAGAGCACCCAGTTTCCGGTATGTTTCAGCGGTCCATGTCAGGTCCTCAGTGACATCCATAAGCGAGGCAATGTCATACATCTGTTTCATGATTTCCATAGAACAGTTGCGTGTGCCTTTGTAGAAAGGGATGCCGGTGGTGTGCGGGGCGAAGGCGGTGAGTTTGTCGCCCAGCAAATCGGCCTTGCAGGGGACGTTCACGAACACATCAGGGAGGAACCGCCCTTGAAGATGAAAGGGCAGCCCGAACGGGCTAGGGCTTCAAGCAGGCAGAAAGCACGGATGACCTTTTCTACGAGTATGGGATTTGAGGCGTGGTTGTCCGCCGCGGATTTCATTATCCATTCCAGGGAACGGCTCTCAGGTAATATCATCTCTCGGTCTCTTTCAATAGGGTTTTGACTTCATCCGTGCGGTTCCGTCTTCCGGCGTAACGGAGCAGGGCTTTGCGGTTCACGGCATAACTGCCCAGAGCGGTGGAATATATGTCATAGGCCTCGGAGCCTGTGAGGGCGTGGAGGGCGTTGTCACAGAGGATGTCCACCAGAATTTTTTCCAGCGTGGGGCAGGTTACGCCGTTCTCCACCTCGACCGGTGCCTGGCTCACCTGTGGTGTGACTACGATAAGGTTGCGACCGGGGGCAAGCCTGGACAGAATGTCTTTTTCGGAATCGTAGAGGATGAGCCGGTTGGTAAGGTTCTCCAATGCATCCGCCACGGCGGCTGCCGAAAGACGTTCCGCGCCGACGATGGTTAGATTGAAATTTGGGATATCATGCATCAGAGGCAGGATGGCTTCGGTATTCCAGATGCTTATTTCGGTGAAAGGAAGAGCTGTCTTAATGCCGTTGAACAGTTTGCGGGTGACATCGTCGGGATTGGTGCGGAAAATGGGTTTGAAGGCATCGGCAGGGTATAGAAGGCCATCCGCTTTCCGTATCCTTTGCTCCCGGACAAGACGGTTCAGGATATTTGAGAAGCTGCTCTCAGGGAGATCTTCCTGTTCCCGAAGCTGGCCCATCAAGGCTGCCGGGGCGATTCCTTCCGGATGTCGTCCCAACGAAGATACTATGCGCTCAGTTAGACTCATGGCACAAATATAAACAAAATTGTCAAAAAATATAAATATTTGACAAAAGTGTTTAGTTGGACCTGCCCTCTGAAGATTTCAAGCGTCTGCCCAAAAGGTTAGATAAAAAACAGATCAGATATGAGATTGGACCTCTGCGGCGTCAGCGAAGGATGTCCGCAGTCTTGCCCGGCCGGAGCAACCCGACGACATCTTTTTGATGACGATTGCGGCCAAATTCGGTT
>CAZIFT010000113.1:0-2357 GCA_964538395.1 uncultured Muribaculaceae bacterium | reverse complement strand
TGAGAATCTGTAGAAGAGATGATCCGCTGAAAGTGATCTTGAGATCGGGATACAGTTCGCTGATTTCCTTGATTTCCTGGCTCCAGGTAGGATACTTGTGGACTCAAATATAAGAAAGCTTAATTAAATAACCAAAAAACAAGCAAAATCGCTTAACTCGTCAAGCGATTAAATAGTGTTTCTTTCGTTTTCTTATGACAACTCCAACTTTGTCACTTGCTCCTGCGCCGCAGCTCCCGGGCCAATGAGAAGATTTCGGGGCTGAGATGGCAGTAGCCGCCGGGGTTCTTGTCAAGATAGTCCTGATGATATTCCTCGGCCCTGCAGAAGCGGCGCAGAGGCTCCACCTCTATCGCCACCTTCTTCCCCGCCTTCTCCTCGAACGCGCCGATGACCGCCTCTATCTCCGGCAGGTCCCTCGCCGGGTCCTCATAGTAGATGCCCGTGCGGTAGCGCGTCCCCTCGTCCTCGCCCTGGCGGTTGACGCTGAACGGGTCCACTATCCTCAGGAACAGGGCGACGAGCTCCCGCAGCGCGACCTTCTCCGCGTCATAGCGTATATGCACGCACTCGGCATAGCCCGTAGTGTCCGTATAGACCTGCTTATAGGTGGGGGCCTCCGTGTTGCCGTTGGCGAACCCCACCTCCGTGAATTCCACCCCGTCCACCAGCTTGAAGAACTTCTGGGCGCCCCAGAAGCAGCCGGCAGCCATCCATATATCTTGCTGTCTCATAATATCTTATATTTCGTTAATCCTTCCTGTTTTCCAGATATTTCACCGGCTTCCCGTGCGCATGGGCATATTCAATCTCGCTGCGGGTGCTGGAGCCGATGTAGCCGCCCACATTGATGACAAAGATCTCGTCGGCCATGTCGATCTTGCGCTTATGCATGTCGTCGAGCATCTCCTTCGTGCCCTCCGTCCACACCTCATCGTCGCCCGAATGCCCGAACAGCCCGACCGATATGACTATGTTCCCTTCCAGCGTCAGCCGCTTCTGCGCCTCCATGAACTCTTCCCGGAACCGCGTGCTCCCGCACAGCGTTATCACTTTATACTTGCCTTGCATATTATCAATTTTCAAAAAATAGCCTTACCTTTGCCTGTGTTAATGACGATTTAAGTGCGCCAAGAGGAGGCAAACTCTCGTGCGAATCTGACAGGGCATTTGTTTCAAACAGAAATGAATGCCCTGTTTTTATGCCGCCTGTCACAAAAATCATTTCCCTTTATTTGTCATTTCCAAAAATAGCCTTACCTTTGCACATGTAATTACGATTTAAGTGCGTTGAGAGAAGGCAAGCTCTCGTGCAAGTATAAACAGGGTATTTATTTCTATCAGAAATGAGTGCCCTGTTTTTTTGATAGAAATCGGATGGCGTACTACTGAAGCCGCTCCTTGCTCTCAAACACTTTAAAATCATATTATTATGGTCATCGTAATTACTGTCAAAAGCACGAGAGAGCGCCTTACAATAGTCTGTGAGGAAGAGCCGCGCAAAGGCATCCTGGTCAGAGGCCACTTCAGGGTGGTCAACGGCAGGAAAGTCTATGTGAAGACTCATTATCGGAAACGATAGCTGAGCCGCTCCACTCCCATCCGTTCGGAAGTCATTTACTTGCCTGTAAATGGCTTCCGTTATTTTATGACCATCAGCATTCATCTCCCGGTTTTCAGGCTCACGGTACTTGCCTTGCATATTATCAATTTTCAAAACCAGCCTCAGAGGAAGACACGAATTGGTGACTCAGTGACTCACTAATTGCAACGCCCTTGTTTTCAGCCACTTTTAATTCTTGATTCACTAAATCAAGAATCTGCGCGACAGGCTCTCCTTATTCAGTCCGTTTTACTGCCAGCGTCAGTTGTCAAAATTTCTTTGACAACTGACCGTTCAGTCAGTTCATTCTCCATCAATTAATTTGCTTCTATCGTTTCCTTGACCTCTTCAATGTAGCCAGTAAGTCCTTATTGCCTTGGCAGTTAGGCATATCCAGGGATTGTTTTTAAATGTTAATACTGAGACTATCGGCGACCGTTTCCCGGTTGTAGCCATCGTCCGTTCTATAAAATTACCATTTTATACGTTTATATAGCCTGTTTAGTCGGATATTTTCATTCATTAACACGTTTTGAGCGCAATATTTCCTCGCCACGTGTCCGACATTACAACACCCGTCAGGATCCGCCGAAATCCACCGGTCAACCACTGGGTGCTTTACAAAACAATGCCGCTATGCCGTCACAGACCGCTCGTGGCCAGTTTGCCAAGAAATTCCAGCTCCCTTGCCGGTGCTCGGCGGCACGCCTGGACTGGCAGCCAGAGCGGCCGTCGTCCTCGGACTATTTTAGGG
>CAZIFT010000112.1:0-2419 GCA_964538395.1 uncultured Muribaculaceae bacterium | reverse complement strand
AATGCCCGCACCGCCGGGCGGTCTGAGGACCGCCATTTTAAGCGAAGCGAAGGTCCCCGGAGCAGACAGCCAGACGCCAAGCCTGCGGCGAGCGGGACTTGGGAGCTGAGACGAGAAGATAAATGGGACATTGTCGGATTGTTTCAGTATCTTCGCATAGAGTCCTTTAATGTCTATGAGTACAGCCATAAAGAAAAACGGCGGATGGATAATCCATCTGGCCATCTGGGGCGTGATCCTCGCGATGCCGTTCTTCTCCCCGCAGCCGGGCCGCCCGCTGCACGGGGGGCAGGACTATTCCCGTTTCATCCCTGTCATAATATCTTTCGGAGCAGTATTTTACATAAACTATTGCGTGCTGGTCCGCAGATTCCTGTCCACTAAAAAAATCGGACGCTTCGTCCTGTGGAACGTGGCGCTCATAGCCGGCGTCTCGCTGCTCCTCCAGCTCTTCTTCCGCTATGTGCTCAACCCGCCGGCCGAACATATGCCGCCGCGCCATTTCATCGACACCGTCAGCTTCACCGTGCGCAACACTGTGATTTACATCGTGATAGTCGGCATCGCCGTGGCAGTGTGGATGACCGCCCAATGGTACCGCAACGAGTCCCGGCGCCGCGAGATGGAGAAAAACCAGGCCGAGGCCGAGCTGGCGAACCTCAAGAACCAGGTGAACCCCCACTTCCTCTTCAACACCCTGAACAACATCTACTCCCTCATCGAAATCGACCCCGCACTGGCCCAGGAGGCCGTTCACGACCTGAGCGGAATGCTCCGCTATGTGCTATATGAGAGCCAGACGCCGACGGTCCCGCTGCAGAAGGAATGCGCTTTCATCCGGGAATATGTGAAGCTGATGTCCACGCGCCTCTCCACGCATGTGAAGCTGGACCTCGCGCTCCCTGAGAATCCGTCGCAGCGCCAGATAGCCCCTCTGCTTTTCATTCCGCTCGTCGAGAACGCGTTCAAGCACGGAGTGGACGCCTCACAGCCGTCGTTCATCCGCATAAGCCTCACTGAGAACGGCGATTATGTGAACTGCCTCGTGGAAAACAGCTGCTTCCCGAAAGGCGACAGCGACCGCAGCGGCTCCGGCATAGGTATTGCAAATCTCTGCCGCAGGCTCGAGATGCTCTATCCGGGACGCTACTCCTTCGAGCACGGCAAGGTCCAGAGCACCTACCGCAGCCTGCTGAGAATCAACACTTCGGAGAAATAGAAGCGCCGGCGAGACGGCATGGCTACGGATCCGGAAGAGGGAACTGCCGGAAGAATGTAAAGAACTGATGATGAGAACAATAAGCTGCATAGTCGTGGACGACGAGCCGCTGGCGGCGCGCCTGATGGAGAGCTATGTGCGCAAAACGCCGTTCTTCGCGCTCGAAGGCGTTTTCACCGGCGGCGCGGCGGCATTTGACTTCCTGCAGGAGCATCCGGTGGACCTGCTGTTCTGCGACATCCAGATGCCCGGACTCAACGGGATGGAGCTTTCGCGCATGCTGCCCGAAAGCACGCGCATCATCTTCACGACCGCTTTCAGCAACTATGCCGTCGAGGGCTTCCGGGTCCATGCGCTGGACTATCTGCTCAAGCCCATCTCCTATGCCGACTTCCTTAGCTCCGCGATGAAGGCTAAGGAATACTTCGAAATGGCTGAGCGGGCTGCGCAGGCCGCCCCTGTTCCGGCCAATGCCGCCGAGAATTCACAGTCTATGGCCAATGCCGCTTCCGCTCCGTCTCGGCAGCCTTCCGCAGCAGAATCAGGCCCCGCACCGGATTCCGGCTCTTCCGCCAGGCCGCTGACGGATTCCGCCGTTCAGGCTCAGAGCAACCAGGCTCCCGCCGCTCCGGACGCCGGCCCGCGGCCTTCCGCGAACGGAAATCTCCGCAGCATCTTCGTCAAGACCGAATATCGCCTCCAGCAGATTGAGCTGGACAAAGTCACCTATATAGAGGGATTCAAGGACTATGTAAAAATCCATCTTGACGGCGGGGCGCAGCCGGTCCTCTCGCTCATGCGTCTCAAGGCCCTGGAGGAACGCCTCCCTTCCGACCGCTTCGTCCGCGTCCATAAATCCTTCATAGTCCAGCTCTCCCGCATCGAGGCCATAGAGCGCGGCCACATCATCATCGGCGCCGACCGCATACCCATAGGCGAAAGCTACCAGCCCGCCCTTTTCCGCCTCCTCTCCATCTAAGCCGCCGCCACCGGCATATCTCCCGGCCCTGCCGCCTGAAGCCCCGAACTGGGCAACGGCGCCTTCTGCGGCCGGCAGAAACTGAAGCGTCTCCACAAACATCCCGCAACAGCGCCTTCTGCGGCCCGGTCATAGACCAAATCGCCTGCGTCCGGACGATGTCTTTCCGGATTCATCGAGGAAAAAGGGGAGTTCGTCGATTTGAGTTGGCGGGGCTGCCC
>CAZIFT010000111.1:0-2452 GCA_964538395.1 uncultured Muribaculaceae bacterium | reverse complement strand
CGGATTTTTAGTATATTCGCCATGAATGGCTTTTCGGGAAGCGGGGACGCTCCGGGAAGCCGTCGGAGATAAAAGGAGGACCATATGCTTTACCCTATCGGAATACAGAGTTTCTCGGAAATACGAGGCGGCGGATATGTCTATGTCGACAAGACCGCACAACTTTTCAGGCTCGTGTCCACCGGCAAATATTATTTTCTGAGCCGCCCGCGGCGCTTCGGGAAAAGCCTGCTCGTGTCCACCATGGAGGCCTATTTCAAGGGCCGGAAGGAACTGTTCGAGGGTCTCGCCATTGAACAGCTGGAGAAGGACTGGATTGAGTATCCGGTTCTTCATCTGGACTTCAGCGGCAAGGCATATGACGGGAAGGATGTCCTGCTGAAAGTCCTGGACGACGCACTTTGCAAATGGGAGGAGGAATATGGGAGCGAGAACCGCTCCGATGTGCCCGGACTGCGTTTCGGCAATGTTGTGGAGGCCGCCTGCAGGAAGACCGGACGCAAGGTCGTGATTCTTATCGACGAATATGACAAGCCGATTGTCGACAATCTCACCCGCCCGGAGCTGATGGAGTCGTTCCGCGAGACGCTGGAGGGATTCTATGGCGTGATGAAGGGCAAGGACGAGTTCATCAGGCTGGGATTTCTGACCGGTGTCACCAAAATGGGCAAGATGAGCGTCTTCAGCGGACTCAACAATATTCAGGACATTTCGATGCGCGCCGAGTACAGTGACATCTGCGGCATCTCGGAAGCCGAACTGAAAGCCTGCTTCGGGGAAAGCGTCGCCATCCTCGCCGAGGCCAAGGGCATTACGGTGGATGAATGCTACGGCCGGCTGGCAAAGATGTATGACGGATATCATTTTCACCCCAAGGCCGCAGGCGTCTATAACCCGTTCAGCCTGATTAATGCGTTCAATGCCAATGAGTTCGGCGAGTACTGGTTCGCTACCGGCACTCCGTCTTTCCTCGTGAAGTACCTGAAAGACGGCAATTACAACCTTAACAACATCTCAGTGGACCTGGTGCCCTTGGAGACGCTGAACGGTGCGAACTATGCGGCGCCGGCTCCGATAACCCTGATGTATCAGGCCGGATATCTGACGATAACGGGCTATGACGAGCGATTCAGAGCCTATACGCTGGACTATCCCAACGAAGAGGTCCGGAGCGGATTCCTGAATTCTCTGAGCCAGTATTTCACTCCGGCAATGGCCCAAAGCGAGTTCTCGGTGTTCAGATTTGTCCGCGATGTCGAGAGCGGCAACGTGGAAGGCTTCATGAACCGCTTCACGGCGTTCCTCGCCGACAACAGCTATGCGGTCCAGGGCAATCTGGAGCTATATTTCCAGAACACCATGTCGGTGATGCTCAAGATGATGGGGCTGTATGTCAAGACTGAATACCACACTTCCAACGGCCGCATAGACATAGTCTTCGACACCGACCGTTATGTCTATGTCATAGAGCTGAAGCGCGATGTCGATCCAGAGACGGCCTTGAAGCAGATTGAGGAGAAGGGCTATGACAGGCCGTTCCTCGCCTCCGGCAAGCAGATCATCAGGCTCGGCATCAACTTCTCTTCCGAAACACGCACCGTCGCCGGCTGGAAAATGGCCGAATAGAATTCATTCGCCTTGCCGGCAGATTTTCGGCTTTATGCTTGAGCTTTCTACATTGCTTGTCCTGCTTGCGGTCGGGTTTGTCGCCGGTCTGCTTTCCGGCTCGGTCGGATTCGGCGGGGGAATGGTCCTGCTGCCGGTCTTGACGGCCTTCTATGGCGTAGAAGTGGCCGTGCCGGTGTCCACCATCGCACAGATGCTCAGCAACCTGTCCCGTATGGGCATGGGCTTCAGACACATAGAATGGAAACAGGCCGGCCGCTTTCTGATTCTGGCCGCGCCCCTTACCGCTCTTGGGGCCTATGGCTTCGCGATAGTTCCAAAAGTCCCCATGACCAGAGCCCTGTGCATATTCCTGATAATCTTTGCGGTGATGAAGGTCATGGGCAAGCTCACCCTGCCCGGGAAACCCGCCACCATGATAATCGGCGGCGGAGTCACCGGTCTGGTCAACGGCCTGCTCGGCATCTCCGGGCCGCTCAGCAGCGCGGCCTTTCTGACGCTCGGCCTCCAGCCGCTCGCATATATCGCCAGCGAAGCCACCACCGCCACCGTGATGCACGCCATCAAGATATTCATGTATGGCAAGCTGGATCTGATGAACCGGGATATTTTTATCTGCGGTCTGCTTATAGGCGCAGCCATGATGCTAGCCAACTTCGTAGCTATCAAGCTGATACATAACGTCAACAAAAAGCTCTACCAGAAAATCGTAGCCTCTGTCATGATTGCCGCCTCCATCTGGCTCTTCTTCTCGGTGTAGCCGGGGAGTGGCGGATTTTTAGTATATTCGCCATGAATGGCTTTTCGGGAAGCGGGGACGCTCCGG
>CAZIFT010000110.1:0-2593 GCA_964538395.1 uncultured Muribaculaceae bacterium | reverse complement strand
TTTCAGCCGGCTTTTTAAGTGCGCCCCGCTATTTGGGGTAATTGTGCACGATGCCGTCAAGATAACTGAAGCGCTGGGAAAGCCAGTTCACCAGGTTGGTGAATTCGCGCGCATGCGTGTAATTGGAAATGCCCCACAGCTCCATATCCTCCTGCGCCGCATCCCCTATCACCTCCTCCGTCTCGGCCAGATGATTCTCAATCGTCTCAGGCAGAGTGTCTATCACCGAGTCCCACTTCTCCTGCAGCATCTCCACAAACTCCGGAATGCCCCAGAGACGGCAGAAAAAGTCCGAAGCGGTGCTGCCATAGGCCCCGCGATGATTATAGGGATCGCTGCCGAAAACCAGGTCACGGTAACTCTCAAAGAAAGTATGCCCCATGCCATGGGTGTCATACATGTCGCCCCAGTTATAGTCAAAGCCGCCGTCACAGTCCCATACAGGCCCCATCACCCACTTGGAACTGTCGTCATAGCGGTGGATATAGCCGCTGCGCAGGCTGGGGTCATTGTCCAGCTCCACATTGTCGATAATCTCCTCCACCAGAATATAGTTTATCATCGACTCCACATCCAGCAGAGACTGAATCGTCTCCCAGTCGCGGTCGTCTATGGCCTTCTCCAGAACGCCGAATTCAGCCTTGGCGCGGTCACGCTGCTCCTCGGTCGCGTCGTCGGGATACTTCACCGCCACAGCCATTCCGAACCCTTCCGACCAGAAATTGTCGGTGGCGTCCGGGGCTTCGCCGGGGCCGTCATTCAGGTCCAGAGTCAGCAACATTCCCTCATTCTCATCGAGTTTTATGCGCTTTTTCCCCTCTTCCACCTGCTCGGTGACCATATAGAGTCCAATATCTTCCCCGTTGAGGGTCACCGTGGCGTAGCGCGAATGGTTGGTGTAGGGAATGTCCAGCTCATGGGCGAGCGAGAACCCCACATTGTTCATCATGTGGGTCACGTCACGGTAATTGGCCAGCAGCACCCAGTTGCGGCTCTTCTCCATCCCCAGCACCGGCTGAGACTCGTCCAGCTTTATGCGGTAGGGCTTTTTGGGATACCAAAGCCAGGTGGAGTTGCCGCGGCCGCGTATCTTGCCCTCAGCCTCCAGGTCGCTGAAGAACCCGTTGCCGTCAATCTTGATGCTGCAGCGGCGGTAGTCCTCCTTGGAATCGACCGCCACGCCGTTTTCGGTGGTAATGTCAATATGCGCCAGGCAATAGGTGTAATAATCGGTGGGTTCCCCCACGACTTCGGGCACTTCGGGGTCCGGTGTCGGGTCCGGAGTCGGTTCAGGGGTCGGTTTCTCTTCGCTGCAGGCCGAGAGACCGGCCAGAAGAGCCGCGAAGATGAAAAGTGTTTTTACTCGTTTCATATTTTGCTACTTGTTATGGAATCTATACACTGCAAACGTGCGGGCGGGGAAAGTTTCGCGCAGCTCAATGCGCCCGTTCTCAAGATTGCGCACCCCCATAAGCCAGTCATTGGAAGGATCGCTCACCGGGGTCAGGTCCACCTCGGCGGTCTGCGGCACAATGCGCTCAGGCTCGTCCAGAGTGTTCTCCTCCATGGCGTTGTCGCTGTGCAGAGTGGTCTTGCTGGCTCCGGTGAGACCGCCGGGCAGCTCAAACGACACCGTCTGCGAATACTGGTTGACGTTGGCTATCTTGATTATTATGTCCCCCGTAGCGTCGTCTATGGAGGCGGTGGCGTTGAGACCGTTGATGTTCACCACAGGCTTGCCGTCGGCGGTGATGGGAATGACGCGGCTGCCGCGGTTGGAGGCAAAGAGGCTCTGGACATACCAGCTGCAGCTCTTCATCACCCGCAGGTTGTCAAACCAGATGAGGTCGGGACGCCACTGCCACCCTTCCGCGTGAGCGAAAGTGGGAGCATAGCTCGACATATACACCACATCTGCGTTGCGCTCCAGCCCCGTCATGAACGAGGCCTCCAGCAGGGCCGCATTGAAGTGGTTGAACTTCTTGCCGTCGCTGCCGTGGCAGGCGTATTCGCCCGCGAAGACCTTGGGGCCGGTGCGGGGATAGCTGTCGTAGCGGTCTGCATTGCGCTCATAGAACCCCTCCCAGCTGTAATAGTGCTCATCCACCAGGTCCACGTCCAGGCGGCGCATCTCCTTCCATAGGTCATCGAACCACTCGCCCCCCAGATAGGGACCCGAGGTGCCGATTATCTTGATTTCGGGATGCTTCTCGCGCACAGCCTTCATGAAGGGCTCGAAGCGGGCCTTGAAATCCTCGCCCCACTGCTCGTTGCCTATGCCGATATATTTCATGTTGAACGGCTCTTTGTGGCCCATCTGGGCGCGCACCTTGCCCCATTTGCTGGAGGGGCTGCCGTTGGCGAATTCAATCAGGTCCAGGGCGTCCTGAATATAGCTGTCAAGATCCTCCATGGAACAGTTGACATCCCACGCGGGGTCGTTCTGGAACTGGCAGGCCATTCCGCAGCTGATGATGGGGACCGGCTCGGCGCCTATCTCCTCCGCTAGGCGGAAATATTCATAGAATCCCAGCCCGCCGCTCTGATAATAGTCGGGGAACATCCGCTCAAATGCGGAGCAGCTCCAGCGGTT
>CAZIFT010000109.1:0-2660 GCA_964538395.1 uncultured Muribaculaceae bacterium | reverse complement strand
GGCCGCCTTCCGGCCCGGAGCATGGGCATTACAGTTCAATTTCGTGGTGCTCCTCCTCCCAGTCCTCCACTGCCGGGTCGAATCCGCCTCCGGTCTGGGAGGGCGGGTCAATCTTGATGGTCTCCTCGAGCAGCAACCAGTGATGGTTCACGGCATTGTCCGTGAGGAAAAGGTCGGAGATGTCAAATTCGCGCTTCACGGTGCGGCCGTCGGTGGTCTGGATGTTGAAGGTCACCGAAAGCTCGTTGGTGCTCTCGGCGATGCGGCCGAAGGTGTTGAACACCGTGCAGATGACAGGCACCCCGTCGTCGTCGCTCTTCTGGAGCTTGAACCAGACGGTGGCTTCGGGGTCGTTCACGCGGGTGTCGGTGGCTATGAGGTTCTCCCTCACCATGCCGGAGAGCACGGCCTGGGCGGAGCTCACATATTCAAGTCCGTCCACCTTGATCTGCAGATACCAGCTCTCCACGACCGAATGGGCCTCGGTGGAGATGGTGTAGAGGCCGTCGTGGAAGGGGATGGTCTCGGCCGGGTTGCTGGCCACCACCAGATGGTCCGGCTCGTTCACTATGTCCGCAAGCTCGCCGGCCTTGACGGAGAACTTGCTCAGGACGGAATAGGGCGCGGCCTCCGTGTAGGCATAGGCCTTGTCATAGGTATAAAAGTCCTTGACTATGGTCTCTTCGGTGCCGTAGTCATAGATGAGCATGCGGTAGGTGCCGGGATAGATGGCGATGTCGCCCACAAGGCTTCTGGTGCCGTCTTCGTCGGTCTCCACGTCGGTGATGAAGGTCTCGGCGGCCACCACGTCGGCATCCTGATTGAAGAAGATGATGTGCATGGCCTCGGGGTTGATCTCGGGGTGGGGAATCTTGTCGTTGTAGATGTCGCAGGTGACGTTGTGGATGCTCTTCACATTGACTTTCACCTTCACGCGGGTGTATTCGGAGGGGTCCTCGAGCGGGCGGCGGCTGCAGCCGGTGCCTAGCGCAAGGGTGAACAGAAGCGCGGCGGCAAGCGCAGCCGGAATGCGGCGCAGCTCGGCTCCGGACAGAATGCCGCCCCAGTGGCGCAGCGCGGCTCCGGCGGGGGCGCGGCGCTCGCCTGCGGGCAGGACGCGGAGAAGCTCCCCGGCCCTGCGGACGAGGTTCTTCAGCATATGTGCGTGCCTGTTGTTCAGCATCTTCTGTTCAATTTTTCAGCTTCAATTTTCCGGCCTTTCGGCGAGGCAGTTTACTGTAAACGTTTCCTTATCAGTATAGGCATGACCAGCGAGACCTTTGCCTTCGTGGGGCCGAACCACGAGACTTTTCCCACCTTGTAGGGGTCGCGGTAGAGGTGCTCATAGGCCGTGTCGGGCTGGTAATGGCGGTAGTCGGACTGCAGGAAGCCGGCGGAGAGCGAGAACTCCATGTTCAGCCACTTTCCGAGCGGCAGCGAATAGCCATAGGTGAGTCCGGCCGACCAGTATTCGCCCTGATAGCAGTATTTGGTGTCGCGCTGGAAGTCATATTTGGAGGACATCGCATAGGCCCCGACAAAATGGCCGGAGAGCTTGTCGCGACGGGCCGTGGGGGCGAACCACCATCTGGGCTCTATGCCGATTTCCCACATCTGGAAGCAGTATTTCTTGTCGTTCGGGCCCCAGGTCCACCAAGGGAAGACGTCCTCGACGGCGACCGAGAATTTGTCTCCGATGGGGATTTCGGCCTCCACGTTGAGCGCTGTGACGGCGTCATAGAGGAGGTTGGTCTTGAGGGCGAATATGGTCTTCCATATGTATATGTCGTGCAGGTCAATGTCTATGCCCGAGCCGTCGGTGAATGTGGCTGTTCTGCGCATGGCCTCGGCCGACTCGACTGCCGGGATCCGGTCTGCCTGCGCGCGGCCTTCTTCGGTCCAGTGGAGGCGGATGAACGAGCGCCTCATGTCCACGAACCATTCACGGACTATGCGGTTCCACAGGGCCCTGTCATATTTCTGGATGAGGCGTTTCTTCTCGTCGGGGGCGGCGGAGGAGTCCAGGATGGTGAGCAGATCCGCTCTCTGGGCCCCGGTGAGCGAGCTGTCGGCGAGGACTCTGTCCCTGAACATGTTCCATGACTCGGCGTCGGGGGTGATGCGGGTCTTGCCGGAGAGCTGCGGGAACTGTCCGTCCATATATCTGCGCATAGCGGCGGCCCTGCGCTCGGAGAGCTTCTTGTTGTAGCGGAGCTTTCCTTCGGGCGAGGAATATGAGCATATGCTTATGCTGTCGATGCGGTCGGAGCCTATGGAGGCGATGGAGTCGGCGAGGGCGCGGAGGTTGTCGCCGGTCTTCATGTAGGACAGGTTGAGGGTGGAGTTGTCCCAGGGGAAGTCAACATGGAAATCGGCAGACCTCTCCCTCTCCTGCGCGGCGGCAGAAGTGAGGAAGAACAGGCTTATGGCTGCGATGGAGCCGAGTACTGTAAGTCTTCGATTTCCCATTAAATGCATCTGTGCGGCAACACCACTAACTATTAAATTCTTATCCTGCGCAAACCTTGCGTCAAGGTATAACTGACTTCGCGTCAGGGCATAAATACCCAATATTGCCGTCAAATGGCCAATTTAAAGGATTTCCACATAAAAAACAAATATTTTATGATTTAACCGGTTAAATAGCCCGCATTCTCTGC
>CAZIFT010000108.1:0-2745 GCA_964538395.1 uncultured Muribaculaceae bacterium | reverse complement strand
TTTCTTAAAATCTCGAGAAAATCAGGATCATCGTCTTCGGCCGGGACCCCGAACGCCATCCGGAGGTCAGCCATCGTATAGACCCCGCCCTTCTCCTCATTGATGAAGCGGATCAGCCTGCGCTCCGTCTCCCTGCCCGAGGCTGCCTTCCGGCGGCATACGTCACAGGTGCCGCACGGAGCCGAGCCGGTCTGGCCGAAATAGGCCAGCAGATACTGCGAGCGGCAGGTATCCTCCTCCGAAGCATACTCCAGCATGGCCCCGGAACGCTCCTTCCACGTCCGCTCCAGCATGTCGCGGTGCTCCGGATGCAGAGCCACGTCGCCCCTGACATAGCGCGCATGATGCAGATAGAGCACATCGGTCCGGGCCTTCGGGATATAGACTATGACATGCTCGAGCGACAGCCGGTAGAGCAGCTCCCTGTAGGCCGGAACGCCTATGCCCAGAGCCCCGGCGAAATATTCCTCGTCTATGGGCACCGCCATCGAGAATATGCCCTCGCACCTGCGCATAAGCCCTTCCAGCAGCGGCACCATAAGCCTGTCAGGCAGCGCGATGTCATAGAGCTCGGTGCGGTCCACCCTGATTCTGACCCTGGTCTTGGTCTCCATGTCCTCGGTGAGCGTCCAGTGGTCCTCCCGCTCGATATATTTCACGGCATAATAGGCCTTGGAGCGGTCCAGCGAAAAGGCCTTGCAGAAGGCCCCGAAGTCAAACTTCAGGCTCCTCCCCTCCCCGGCGCCATAGGGCAGGCCCAGAAACGCATGGACCTTGTGATAGATGTCCTCTATATATTCTATGCTCGGGAACGAAACCTTTTCCAGCATCTTCATGCGGGTGACGTCGTCCCCGTTCCAGAGCAGCACCGCGAACGAGCGCTTTCCGTCCCTCCCGCCGCGGCCGGCCTCCTGGAAATAGGCCTCCGGCGACTCGGGCAGGTCCAGATGGACGACGAACCGCACATCGGGCTTGTCTATGCCCATGCCGAAGGCGTTGGTGCAGACCATCACCCTTATCTCCCCTCTCCGCCATTTCTCCTGGCGCTCCGAGCGGGTCTCGCCGCCCAGTCCGGCATGATAGAACGAGGCCGAGATGCCGGCGGCCGAGAGGAAGGCGGCCGCCTCCTCGGTCTTCCTGCGGTTCCTCACATAGACTATCCCCGTCCCCTGCACGCCGCGGCATATGGCCAGAAGCTGGCCCTTCTTGTCCTCGGCCTTTCTCACGATATAGGACAGATTCGGCCTCTCGAAGCCGCTCTTTATCAGATTGCGGGCCCTGAAGCCCAGATTGTCCATGATGTCTTCGGCCACCGGCGGAGTGGCGGTGGCTGTCAGGGCTATGACAGGGGCGTCCAGCGTCTTGCGCAGCTCGCCGATTCTCAGATAGTCCGGCCGGAAATCATAGCCCCACTGGGATATGCAGTGGGCCTCGTCCACCACTATGAAGCTGACGCTCATGCGCGAAAGCCAGGTGCGGAACAGCTCCGTCCCCAGACGCTCCGGAGAGACATAGAGGAACTTAAAGTCGCCATAGGCCGCGTTGTTCAGAGCCAGCTCCACCTCGCGGCGCGACATTCCGGCATGGATTGCGAGCGCCTTTATGCCCCGGGCCCCGAGATTGCGGACCTGGTCCTTCATCAGCGCTATGAGCGGAGTCACGACCAGGGCCAGTCCGTCGCGCATCATGGCGGGGACCTGGAAACAGACGGACTTTCCGCCTCCGGTGGGCAGAATCGCGAGCACGTCGCGGCCTCCGAGGGCCTCGTCTATGATCTCTTTCTGGGCCGGCCGGAACGACTCGTAGCCCCAATATTTTTTCAGTATTTCTGTCGCGTCCGCCACTTCTCTCTCCATGCAACGATTTTATCTCTGACACCCCGCTGACATGGCAAAAAATTTGCAGGCCAAGCGCAGGATTTTGAAAACAAATTTACGTAAATTCGCAACCGCAAATTAGTTGAAAATTAGTTATAATCAAATAAAAACCAAGCATTATGCCTAAAATGGATTTAAGCAAGTACGGTATCAAGAGCGTGAAGGAAGTCCTTTACAATCCGTCGTACGAGGTTCTCTACAACGAGGAGACTAAACCGGAGCTCGAAGGCTATGAGAAAGGTCAGGTGACCGAGCTCGGCGCCATCAACGTGATGACCGGTATCTACACCGGACGTTCCCCTAAGGACAAATACATCGTGATGGACAAGAACTCGAAGGACACCGTGTGGTGGAACACCCCCGAGTATCCCAACGACAACCACCCGATGTCCGAGAAGGTGTGGAAGGTCGTCAAGAAGATCGCCCAGCAGGAGCTCTCCGGCAAGAGGCTTTTCGTCGTGGACGGTTTCTGCGGCACCCACAAGGACACCCGCATGAAGGTCCGCTTCGTGATGGAGGTTGCATGGCAGGCTCACTTCGTGACCAACATGTTCATCCGTCCCAAGAACCAGGAAGAGTTCGACCAGGAGCCTGACTTCGTGGTCTATTGCGCTTCCAAGGCAAAGGTTGACAACTATGAGGAGCTCGGCCTCCGCAGCGACACCTGCGTCGCATTCAACGTGAGCAGCAAGGAGCAGGTCATCCTCAACACATGGTATGGCGGCGAGATGAAGAAGGGCATGTTCTCCATGATGAACTACTACCTTCCCCTCAAGGGCATCGCAGCAATGCACTGCTCCGCCAACACTGACATGAACGGCGAGAACACCGCCATCTTCTTCGGTCTCTCCGGAACCGGCAAGACCAC
>CAZIFT010000107.1:0-2764 GCA_964538395.1 uncultured Muribaculaceae bacterium | reverse complement strand
GTCGTCGCATCCAACATCATGAGCGCGACCTCAAGCTTCACCATGGAGAGCGCGGATGTCATCCCCGCGGACCTTGTGCGGCAGTTCACTATGGCCTGGGACGACATTTTCGGCAATGCGGGCAGCCAGCACTCAAGCGACGCTTTCGAGCTCTTTGACAAGTGCAGGACGGCGCTCACCGACAATTACATAAAGAACAACAGAGGCCTGTACCACCAGATTGAGAGCTATCCGTTCAAATCATCCCTCTATGAACTTGTCGGGATGCAGGAAGACTGGGCGGCCAACCGTGACGCTGTCCAGTTCTTCAACGCCGTGCTCGCCGACCGCGACCGGGCCAAGGAACTCAACGACAGGCGCAAGCAGCTCAACCAGTTCTTCGATGCATTCGTGAAAGACCGTGGCGGCTATGTCACTCTGGTCGAATTCATCAGAAACAACAAAGAGAACTTCAACCACCTCACAGGCGACGACAAGACCAGCGCAGAGAATCTCGAAAAGCTTGTCTCCGACGAATGGCCGATTGACAACATGCGCGCCTACAACAATCTGAAAAAGGCTGTGGATTCTGCGCTCAAGACCATTCGCGACGAATACGTCAGGAAGGTGAAAGACGCATATGCCGAGACCTACAATAAACTTTTGGAACTTGCCTCCAACGAGGGCGTGGACCCGGGCGTCATCGAGCCGGCAGACCGCGCCTCATCGCCCAAGACCGCCACGGCCAACCTCGACAGCCTGGAAGCCAATGTGAACACAGAGCAGTATTACCGGGCAAATGTCGCCAAAATCCGTGCGGAGAAAGCAAGAACGACAGCCGGGACATCGGACACAGACACCTCGAAATGTGTCGGCGGCTACGGGATGCAAGGAGGCGACAACGGAAGAGGAACCCTTCTGCAGCCCCAGACCATCCATCTCGAGACTGTCACCACACGCGTTCTGCGTAACGAGACCGATGTGGATGCCTATCTTGCCGGGCTCAAAAAGCAGATTATGAGTCATATCGACAACGGCGAAGAACTCACCATCCTTTAATGAACGACACCGCGCATGGACACCAATAAACTCAAAAGATTCGCCGGCGAAGCCCGCGTGAAGCTCAAGGCCGGAGTGGCGGGAATGCTCAGACTCTACGGCTTTGACGCCGACGGCAACGCCTCATCTATGCCGGAGCGCATCACCGGCGGAGCCATCTTCAACGGCGCCACAATAGCGGACGAGACCTTCTACGACAAGTGGATGTCTCTCTATAATGCCATTCAGGCCCACGGAGTCAAGGAAATCTACGAAGAGGTGGCCTACACCTGGTTCAACCGCTTCATGGCCATCCGCATAATGCGCAAGAACGGCTTCATCAGTCCCGTCCTCGAGTACAGCAACCCTGAACTGCGCATACCCGCGATCGTCGCCGACGCCCGCCGGGGAGCCATTCCTCCGATGCGGGAAGTTGACCGCAGGCGTCTTCAGGACCTCCTGACAGACGACAGCAGGACCAATGAGCAGTTCGCAATCCTGACAGTCGCATTTTGCCAGGACAACCCTGTCCTCAAGGCCTGCTTCGGCCGCATCAACGACTACACGGAGTTTCTCCTCCCCAAGACCGTCCTCGCGCCCGGCGACTTCGTGGACATGATAAACGACACGCCGTTCATCTCGGACGACGACTACCTGCACTCCGAGCTCATCGGCTGGCTGTACCAGTTCTACATCAGCGAAAAGAAGGACGCGGTCTTCGCCGCATTCAAAGGCGGCAAAAAGGCCAGTGCCGAGGACATCCCTGCCGCCACGCAGATCTTCACACCGAACTGGATAGTGAAATATATGGTCCAGAACACCCTCGGGCGCATCTATCTGGACAATTTCGACAATGAGGAGCTGAAGAGCAAGTGGAACTACCTGGTCCCGCCCGCCGAAGGAGAATCCCCGAAGCTCAAGGTCAGGGAGCTTGAAGAGCTGACCCTCATCGACCCGGGCTGCGGCTCCGGCCACATCCTCTCCGAGGCCTTCGATATGCTTTACGATATGTATCGGGCAGATTTTGCCTCGCCACGCGAAGCCTGCACGAGCATCCTTGGCCGCAACCTCATCGGCATCGACCTTGACACCCGCGCGAAGCAGCTCTCGCAGTTCTCTCTCCTTATGAAGGCCTGCCAGAAGGACGACCATTTCCTCTCGGCGGCCATTCTCCCGCGCATATACGACATGCCGGAGCCATACGGCGGCGAAGTGCCGCTGCGCGACACTCTCCCGCATTTCTTCCTCAGCTCCGACAAGCAGACCATCGACGAGACAGTGAAGGCCGTCGGACTTATGGACCAGGCGAAGAATCTCGGCTCGATCATGAAGTTCGACATCTCGGAGAAGACCCGCTTCCAGATTGAGAAGCGGCTGCAGGAGGTCAGGAGCCAGGCTGCTGTCAATCCAGAATTCGCGAAACTGGCCCCATATTTCGATGTCATTCTGGCGCTTACCGGCAAATATGCCTGTGTGGTCGCCAATCCGCCTTATATGGGAGGCGGGAACATGAATGCCGCTCTAGGCAAATATGTCACTGCCAACTATGCTGAAGGCAAGGCGGACCTGTTCTCCGTGTTTATGATGGTCGCAGAGCAGATGCTTATGCCCAATGGCAAATATGGCATGATCAATATGCAGAGCTGGATGTTCCTCTCATCTTTCGAGAAGCTGAGGAAACGCATGTTGACGTCGCTCCGTATAGACAATATGCTGCATCTGGGGCCGCGCACCTTTGATGAGCTAT
>CAZIFT010000106.1:0-2792 GCA_964538395.1 uncultured Muribaculaceae bacterium | reverse complement strand
CCGGAGGAGACTGCCGATGCCAGACAGAATATTAGTCAGTGGATATAAAATGAAAGAGAGTGACCGTGCGGTCACTCTCTTTTGCTTTTATATTCCTTTCGGTGAGACTCTTAGTTGAGTTTGCTTTCAACGTAGTTCACAGCGTCGGACACAGTTGCGATGCTGCTGGCGTCCTCATCCGGAATCTTGATGTCGAATACACGCTCGAACTCCATGATGAGCTCAACGGTGTCAAGAGAATCAGCGCCAAGGTCATTGGTGAAGTTTGCGGTCTCGGTAACTTCGGACTCTTCCACGCCAAGCTTGTCGACGATGATTTCTCTCACCTTCTTTAGAATATCCTCATGTGACATAATAAATGAATTTGATTTATTGTTAATAATAATTTTCAAGCAGATTTCCGCGAGAGGCGGAAACAACTTTGCAAAGTAAATAAAAAAAACCTATAAATAAAAGACTTAGTGAGAGTTTTGGCCTAATTTCCTCATTCAGAGGCCCCTCTGCTGAGCTGAATCCATATGCGCAGACCGTTGAGAGCGTTCAGCAGATAGAAAGAATATTTAATGATATAGATGAGCGCATAGGCCGAAGACGCGCCCGACGAATATTCAGCGGACCACATGAGAATGGATGAAACATTGACTATTATCCAGAATATCCACTGCTCCATATAAGCCGACGACATGAGCCACTGCCCGATGATGTTGCAAACGAACGAGACCGCGTCGAAGATTATCGCCCATCTGAAGAAAGTCCCGGCCGCCGAACGGTCAAACCATGCGATGACGATGCTTGCGGCGACTGCCCCCGCGAGGAAAATCAGCGCATACAGCACCCTCTGCCGGGGAGTCTGACGGCGGGCCGAGACCTGCTCCTTCTCGCGTGCCCCGCGCCTGCGCCACTGATGAAAGCCTATGAACTGCATGGGCAGGAAATAGAGCAGATGCAGGACCCCGTTGCCGAGCCCCGAACCGCCGCCGGCCCAGCTCACCAGACACATCACGCCATAGATGGACACGTCCAGCAGGCCGAAAAGGAAGGTGAGAATCATTCCGTTGGCCGAACAGACATTGGCCAGAACCCCCATCAGGGAGCCGAACGCGGAAATCAGCAGGAGAATTTTCCCGCTCTCGGCGGAAGACAGCTTGAAGGCCGTCGTGCAGATCATGGCCACGGTCATTCCGGCCAGGATGAAGATATTGAACCAGAAATTGAAATCCCTGGATTTTACATTGCTCATTGCGCGGTGTTCAGATGTTCATGTATGCGGGACGCAAGCGCCCTGTTGCCGAGAAAATCGGCAAGGTCGTCCAGAGGGGCGGCGGCGATTCTGGCCACACTCCCATAGTGCATGACCAGCCTCTGCTCGGTCTTCTCGCCCACTCCCTTTATCTCCCTGAGCGCAGACTCAATCTGGCTCTTGCTGCGCAGGTTGCGGTGGAAGGTGATGCCGAAGCGGTGAGCCTCGTCCCTTATCTGCTGCAGGAGCTTGAGAGCCTGGGAGTTGCGGTCTATGAAAAGCGGATATGGATCGCCCACGCGGATGACCTCCTCGAGCCTTTTCGCAAGGCCTATCACGGTCAGCCTGCCGGTGATCCCAAGGTCGGAAAGCGCCTGCCATGCGAAATCCAGCTGCCCCTTGCCGCCGTCGATCACGACAAGCTGGGGAAGGTCGTCCGGAGCCTCGGCAAGCATGCGCGAATAGCGCCGGTTCACAACCTCCTTCATGGACGCATAGTCATTGGCGCCCACCACGGTCTTAATCTTGAACCTGCGGTAGTCGCTCTTGGAGGGCACACCGTTCCTGAAGACCACGCAGGACGCCACGGGATTGGTTCCCTGTATGTTGGAGTTGTCGAAACACTCCATATGGACGGGCAGTACGCTCATGCCGAGCGCCTTCTGCAGCTCCTCGAGCACCTTGTGGTGATATTCATCCGGATCGGTGTGCTCCCTCTGCTTCAGGGAGTTGAAGCGCATTTCGCGGGCGTTCCTCATGCTCAGCTCCAGCAGAGCCAGCTTGTCCCCCGCCCTGGGTATGCGGAAATCCACCCCCTCAATCTCCACGTCCGGGAGAAACGGCACTATGATTTCCTTCGACAGTTCTCCGAACTTGGCCCGTATCTCGCCGATGAAGGTGCTGAGCACGGAAGCCGGCTCCTCTTCTATGGCCATGCGGAAGCCCAGGTTCAGAGACTGGATTATGGCTCCGTCCCTTATCCTGAGGAAGTTGCCGAACGCCTCGGTCTCGTCGGACACCAGCGAGAACACATCGAAGTCCCCGGCGTCGCAGCTCGTGATTATGGACTTGCCATAATGCTTCTCGAGCGCCTGCATCTTCCGCTTATAGACCTCGGCGTTCTCGAAATCAAGCGCCGCCGCGGCCTCCTCCATTTTCGCCTTGCAGCTCCGCATCATCTTGCCGGCGCCGCCCTTCAGCACATCGACTATCTCGTCGATATAGCCGCGGTATTCCTCCACGGATATGGCTCCGGCGCAGCAGCCCCGGCACCTGCCTATGTGGAATTTAAGGCAGGGACGGAATTTCTTGCGCAGGATGGCGTCGGAATTGATCTTGAGGGTGCAGGTGCGCAGCGGATAGAGGTCCGAGAACATCTCCAGCAGCCTGCGCGCATGAATCACGTTGCTGTAGGGGCCGAAATAGCGGGCCCCGTTGCGGACCAGCCTCCTGGTGAGAAATACCCGGGGATAGTCCTCGTCGGTGACGCAGATCCACGGATAGGTCTTGGAGTCCTTGAGGAGGATGTTGTAGCGGGGCTTGTACTGCTTGA
>CAZIFT010000105.1:0-2853 GCA_964538395.1 uncultured Muribaculaceae bacterium | reverse complement strand
AACATCACCGCCGTAGTCACCGGCATGGCCAGCAGGTTGGTCATTATGAAATAGGGCGGAAACGACTTGAAATAAATCCATACGGCCGGGGCCGTAGTCAGCTGGCAGGAAATGCCGAGCGCCGCCGCCTTCCATATCTTCCGCACCGCATCCGGCCTGCCGCTTTCCGGATACCACCGCTCCATCTTCGGATATATGAACACGATTCCGCATATGGCCAGATATGAAAGCTGGAAGCCGACCGACTTTATGACGCCCGGCGAGACGGCCAGCTGCAGGAACAGGGCCGCGAAAAGCACCGTCCCCGCCCTCCGCCTGCGCCCCAGCAGCCGCAGAGTCTCGTTTATGGCTATGAACAGGAAGGCCCGCATTATGGACGGGGCCGCACCCGTGCCTATGCTGTAGAACCAGCACAGGACCACTATGAACACGCCCCTGGCCGCCGCAACCTTCGGCGAGTTCCCCAGCGGGGCCAGCGCCTTCATCAGAATCAGATAGATTATCCCCAGATGGAGCCCCGACAGGGCCAGGATGTGCGAGGCGCCGCTTTTTCTGAACACTTCCACGGTGCCCCTGTCGAGCAGCGACCGGTCTCCGGTTATGAGCGCCCGCACCAGGGCCCCGGTCCGGTCTTCCTCGAACGGGATGCCGGCAATCGCGTCCCTGAGCCCTGCGGCGAACGACAGCGCCGCGCGGGTCAGCGGGCCCTTTTCCCCGGCGGCGAAGACCCCGCCCGTGTCGGAGGCCGCGAAACAATAGAACCCGGCCGTGAACCACAGCAGCCACAGCGCCGCCCTGTCGTTTCTCCCGAGTAGGACGATGTATGCGAGAAGAATGAAAAGCAGAAATCCGGCCGCCGAATCGATGAACCACACCGGGCCTGCGCCGGAATGCAGGACGGCGCCCGCGGCGGTTCCCGCCGTGAACAGAACAGACAACGCCTCAATCCTGTCACCCTTCATATCCTCTGTCTTTCCGGTTCATCGGGAAACCGCCCCTGTTTTTTCCGTCTCCGGACTCACAGAAAGGTCTCCCGGGACTAAATTAGTAAAAAACTTTGTAACTTTGCGGTCCTTGACAGAACTACAATCATAAAACATAAAAATGATCATTCTTGTAATCAATTGCGGAAGTTCTTCCATCAAGTACCAGCTGCTTGACATGAAAAACGACGATGTCTATGACCTTATCGCCAAGGGCATTGTCGAGAAAATCGGACTTCCGAGCGGAATTTTCCAGTATGCTCCTGTCGGAAAGGAGAAAATCGTCAGGGAGCTTCCCATCCCCGATCATAAAGTGGGAATGCGCCTGGTGCTCGAAGCCCTCACGGACAAGGAGACCGGAGTGCTCAAGTCCATCGAGGACATAGAGGCAGTCGGACACAGAATCGTGCATGGCGGCGAATATTTCTCCGGCAGCGTGCTCGTGGACGACGAGGTGCTTAAGAAGATCGAAATCTGCTGCGACTTCGCCCCGCTTCACAACCCCGCCCACCTTCTGGGCATCAGGGCCGTGCAGGCGGTGCTTCCCACAGTGCCCCAGGTGGTGACCTTCGACACCGCTTTCCACCAGACCATGCAGCCCTATGCCTACATGTATGCCCTTCCGTATGAGTATTACGAGAAATACCGCATCCGCCGCTACGGCGCTCACGGCACCAGCCATCAGTTTGTCTCCCGCAAGGGTGCGAAACTCGCCGGCGTGGACATCGACAACTCCAAGATAATCACCTGCCACCTCGGCAACGGAAGCTCCATAACCGCCATAGTGAACGGCAAGGTGGTGGACACCACCATGGGCTTCACCCCTCTCGAGGGCATGATCATGGGCACCCGCTGCGGCAACATAGACGCCAACATCGTCCCCTACATCATGAAGAAGGAGAATCTCACTCCCGACCAGATGACCGAGATCATGAACAAGAAGAGCGGCTTCCTCGGCCTCTCCGGCGTGTCTTCGGACGCCCGCGACCTGGACGCTCTGGCCAAGAACGGAGACAAGAAGGCCAAGCTCGTGTTCAAGAAGCTCACCTTCGACGTGATCAAGAACATCGGAATGTTCGTGGCAGAGATGAACGGCGTGGACCTCATCCTGTTCACAGGCGGCATAGGCGAGAACGACGCGCGTCTCCGCCGCAGGGTCTGCGAGAACTTCTCCTATATGGGCCTGAAGTTCGACTATGACACCAACGCCTCCGGCAAGAAGGATGTCATGATCTCGCAGCCCGACTCCACCGTGAAAGTGGCGGTCATCTGCACCGACGAGGAGCTTGTCATCGCCCGCGACACCATGCACATAGTCTCCAGCCTGGAGAACTAGCGGCATCCGCATAAATCCGGCGGCATCTGCATAAATACAAAGAGAGAGTGGCCTTCCGGTCACTCTCTCTTTTTTTATTCACGGTCCCATGGCCTTCCGGCCGATAGGTTTGTTGAGTTCGCGTCTGAGTGCGGGCAGACTGTTAACCTGCTGCACCTTCTTCTTCGCCTCCTGCTGCTCCTTCTCCACCGGACTCTCCTCCAGTTCCGTCTCCAGACCCTCCTCCGGACGTTGCTGAAACTACTAAATAATAGTCCTTTCCTTCATCATCATCTTCACCAGGCACGCACTGTGACTTATAATCATCAGCGACGAAGGTCGAAGGGTCGTAGTACCAGAATTTGCCGCCGGTTAGGCTGATCTTTCCGGTATTCACGACGAGGATATTTGTGTTAGTGGATCCCTGATTGAACACGCCGTCAGAAATCTCCACGGTGCCGTTGTTGTCGACGTAAACTATGCTATAATTGGTAGCGTTTGTGGTGCATTCGCCGAGCTTATAGATAGTATCTCCCTCGAGGACAATCTTGCCAC
>CAZIFT010000104.1:0-2853 GCA_964538395.1 uncultured Muribaculaceae bacterium | reverse complement strand
TTCATTATCCCGCCGTCGGCCGCAGTGGGAGTGCTTTCGCTGGCGGAGTGCTTGGTCTCCAGCCCGACAGAGTTAGAAATGTTCACTATTATGTCGCCGGTGCCCTCGTCCGTATCGCTCACGTGCCCGTCACAGGCGCAGGCGCAGAACAGCGCGGCGAGCAGAAGAGCAAGGCCGGATATGTGTCTGAAACTCTTCATCAGAAATATATGTCTATGTTGGACTGGGTCTCGGTCCAGTCTTCTATGTCAATGTTGACCTTGACGCTGGAGCCGCCGATGACGAACGTGAAGGTGTAGATCTTGCCTGGCTCGAGCGTGACGGGCTTGTCCTTGTCCTTGGCATAGTCCCAGATCTTGACGCTCTGCACCGCGGTGCCGCCGCTCTCGGTCGTGAAATGGGCCCAGGTCTCGCGATAGTCATACTCGCTGAGGGTCTGGGGAATCGCGAAAACGGCCTTGTCGTTGTCGAATATCGTCGCAACGGTCACGTCGCCGGCCGTGGCTCCCACAGAGAAGGTTTCGCTTCCAGTCCAGTTGAAAATCTTGGTCCCGGCGCTGGTGCTGCCATCGTCAAAGGTGTTCCCGTTGATGTTCCAGCGGATGGTCTCCATACTGTCGGTGGCGGCCGCCTCGCCATAGATCAGCGTGCCCGTGAGATAGAGTCCGGTCATATAGAACCCGGTGACCTTGTCGGATGTGTTGGTGAGGCCGTCCTTGAACTTGAACTTGAAGCGCAGGCCGCTCAGGGCGTGCTTGAATGTCATAGGCACGCGCGCCACGCCCTCGGTCATGGGATAGCGGGTCGCATAGGCCACCATAAGGTCATAGTCTTCCACCTGCCTGTACTCGACGGCCAGGAACTTGGCGGTGGAGGCGCTGTTCACTTTGGCGGAGAAAGGCCAATAGGCGCGGAAACGGTAATGCTTGGCGCGCTCCCATTTCTTATGGTCATCATAGGTCCAGGTGTTGGCATCCACCGTATGTGTGTTGCCTTTGTCATCGTTCCACGAGCGCTCGGTCGTGGTGTAATAGACCTTCTGCGCCGCGTTGCTGGAGAACACGCTTTTGGAGTCAGTGAAGTCGTTGTTCATCGACTTATCGCCATAGATGCCGAACGGCTGCCCCTGAAGCTCTGCATCCTTGTCGATGAGGGTGGAGCCGGCGCCGGTCTTGGTGGCGGCGACTTCGGAAACTGCGGAAAGTGAGGAAGAGAACGAAATCATCTCCCCCTCTGTCTCTTCGGGGTCGATCCTCGAGGAGCTGCAGCCCGCCGCCATGAGGCATACGGCTATCAGGCTTCCCGTCATGGACAGGAAGGCAGGTGCGGATATGATGGATTTCGTTTTCATTTCTTATTCTCCGATTATGATGTTGCCCGAGCCGTCGGGCCAGGTGTGTTCAGTCCATCCGCTTGCGCTGGCGTCGAAGTCTATCCAATAGTCCACGGTGCTGATGGAGATGTGGTAGGTTATGCTCTGGCCGGCGCGCCAGGCGGCGGAGGCGGGATCGTTCGACAGAACGCCGGTGAGGGTCTTGACCGTAGTGGTCGTGGTGCCAGAGGAGGCGTCGGTCTCCGTGTAGTTGCAGGTGACGGTGATCTGGGGTGAACGCGTGCTCGACGATGAAGTGTACACCGACTGCGGCAGCATCAGGGTCTTGGGAAAGATCTCCACCTCGGTGGCCGGAGAGGTATAGACCAGCTCTATCGGCGAGGTTGAAGTGTCGTAGGTATATGTCTTCTCGTCTGAATGTCCGCCCCAGATCTGGGTGTTGACCGTGGTGGTGGCGGCTTTCAGGAGATTGGCCTTGGTGTAGATTTCAGAAAGCTCCACCTTGGTGACTTCCCATTTGGCGGTGCCGGGGTCATCCACGATGGAGGCCAGCACCCGCACATTGCTGAGCTGGTGCACGAACTCTATGAGCACTCCGTTGGCGGAGTCGTTCTCCGTGCGGTCGGGCGACTTGGCCAGAAGCAGGTCCACGCTGCCGTCGGCGGTGTTGCGGACATAGTTGCCGTCGGAGTCTTTGGTGTAGCCATATCCGGGGGTGGCGGTCATGGTCCAGCCGGTATAGCTGAATTCTTTGGCGTCGGTGATGCCGAGCTTGCCGTCGTCCAGCTGGTCATAGGGATACCAGGAGAGGAAGGAGAGCGAAGTGTTGTCGTGCTTCCAGTAGTAGTTCTTGCCGCTGGTCCAGGCCTTCCATTGGCCGTTGTTATAGGAAATCTGCTCTTTGTCTATGAAGACTTCGGACGATGCGGCGTCGTCCAGCCAGACTTTGCCGGCCGGAAGGGAATAGGCGCTGCTGCCGAAGACCTGCGTCTGGTCGAACGAGGTGGTGGCGCGGGTGAGCGGAGCCTCTTCCCCGGAGGAAGCGGCCTTGGACGACACTTTTATGGGGGACAGCGAGAAGCGGATCTCACTGCCGCCATTGCCTGCGGGCTCTTCCTTGGAGCACCCTGTGCCCAAGGCCAGCACCGCCGCCATCAGCAGGAATATGTGTGAGTTTCGTTTCATGCGTATATCATTTGTGCCGTCATCGGCGTTATCCATTTGTGCCTTGCCGGCTATTGTTCCATTTGTGCCGTCTCGGCTGTCGTTCCGCGGTGAGTCGTCACCGCATTGCTGTTTTTAATTGGAACCCGGGGGAGGTTTCACCCTCCGCCGGATTAAGTTTGAGCCATTTGCGGGGCCCGCCGGTTCAGGCGGAAGCGCGCCGCAGGGCCGCGGGATTATTCACCCACTGTGACGTCCCTGTTGACAGTCTCCCAGTCCTGAACTGCAGGATCCCAAAGAATCTCATTGAGGGAGAACTTGAGGTTGATGGTGTAGCGCTTACCCATTTCCCACTT
>CAZIFT010000103.1:0-2888 GCA_964538395.1 uncultured Muribaculaceae bacterium | reverse complement strand
GGCGGTCCCCCCGCTCATGATGCCGCGGGCGGCACAGGTCCCGGAGCAGACAGCCTGACGCTCCAGTCTTCGAACCTGCCCGGACGGTCCCCGAGCCTGTGGTCGCTGAGCCTGTCGAAGCGTCGAGGGGCCCGGACAAAGACAGCTGGCAATTTTTGCATCGCTAAGTCGAGGTCGGCTGCCACCTGTGGCCCACAAGGGCTATCTACCACACTTAGAGCACTTTACGCGAGGCCTAAGTCGAGGCACCCTGCCACTGACGGCCCTGTAGCGGATCCTGCCTCGACTTAACTTTTCCAAGTTTGGAGGCCATTATGGATTGGAGGCAAGTCGCGGTTTTGACAGATTGGCAGAGAACCATGCATGGCAGACATTTTGCCTTTTATGGGTACTGAGTTTGTTTAGAATATTGATATCATGGAAGATAACAAGAATATGAAGAACGCCTCTCAGCAGGAGAAGGCGAAAACCTCTGACGAAAAGGCAGAAGGGGAAGCCGCCCGCGCAGCCGAGGGAGAGAAAACCTCCGACAGGCGCGAAGACAGGAAGGACCGCCGCTCCGAGAAGGAGGACAGGAAGTGCCAGGAGAAGATAGAAAAGCTCGAGAAGGAGCTTTCCGAGGCCAGGGAGAAGATTGCCGCCGACAAGAACGACTATCTCCGCCTCATGGCCGACTTCGAAAATCTCCGCAGGCATAGCGCCGAAGACAGGCTCAATCTCATCAGCACCGCGGCTGAAGACACCATCAAGGGTCTTCTCCCCGTCCTGGACGACTGCGAGAGGGCTCTCGAGCTGCTGGCCAAGTCCGGAGACGAGGCCGCCAAGGAAGGCACCGGCCTCATATACAACAAGCTGATGGCCTATCTGAAGACCAAGGGTCTGCAGGTGATAGAGGCCAAGGGCAAGAAGTTTGACATTGATTTCCATGACGCCGTGGCCCAGCTGCCCGTCGAGGACGACAAGAAAGGCCTGGTCTATGATGTCATATCCACGGGATATCTCCTGAACGGGAAAGTCCTGCGGCATGCTAAAGTAGTGGTAGGTATTTAATTATGGCAGACAAGAAAGATTACTACGAGGTGCTCGGCGTTGACAGGAGCGCTTCGGCTGACGACATAAAATCGGCCTACAGGAAGGCCGCTCTGAAATGGCACCCTGACCGCTGGGTCAGCGGCACCGACGAGGAGAAGAAGACCGCGGAGGAGAAGTTCAAGGAAGCTTCCGAGGCCTATTCCGTGCTGAGCGACCCGGACAAGAAGGCCAAATATGACAAGTTCGGATTCGCGGGCGTGGACGGAGGCGCAGGCGGGGCCGGCGGCTTCGACTTCAGCGGCGGCTTCGGCAACCTGAACGACATCCTCAACGACCTCTTCGGAGGCGGTGGCGGCCACTTCAGCTTCGGCAGCGGATTCGGCGGCTTCGGATTCGGCGGCGGCAAGGCCCAGGAAAGGGTCTATCGCGGCCGCGACATCAGGACCAGGGTGCGTCTCACGCTGGAGGAAATCGCCGCAGGCGTGACCAAGGACGTGACCATAACCCGTGACGAGCCCTGCCCGGAGTGCGGCGGCAAGGGCGCGAAGAACGCGTCCGACATCCAGACCTGCCCCAAGTGCCATGGCACCGGCCAGGAACAGAGAGTGGTGAACAGCTTCCTCGGAAGGACAGTCACCTACACCACCTGCTCCAGCTGCAACGGCGAGGGCCGCATAATCAAGAACGCCTGCCGCAACTGCGGAGGCACCGGCCTTGTCAAGAAGAAGGCCACCGTGAACGTCACCATCCCCGCTGGAGTGGAGGACGGAATGCAGCTCACCGTGAGGGGAGCCGGCCATGCAGCCAAGAACAACGGCGTCAACGGCGACCTGCTCGTGGTGATTGAGGAAATCCCGCACAAGGACCTCAAGAGAAGCGGCAACAATCTGTTCTATAGCAAGATAATATCCGTTCCGGATGCGATGCTCGGAACCGAGATCGACGTTCCCTGCCTCGACGGCCCCACAAAGCTGAAGGTGGACGCCGGCACCCAGTCCGGCACCGTCCTGAGGCTCAAGGGCAAGGGCCTGCCTTCCGTCAAGGGCTATGGCAACGGCACCGGCGACCTCTATGTGAAGATCCTTGTCTGGATCCCGAAGAAGTTCTCCCGTCTGGAGAAGACGGCGCTCGAGGGGATGAGGCACAGCTCGTCGTTTACCCCCGATCCGGGACGCGACGACAGGGCGCTTTTTGAAAAAATGTCGGAAAATTTCTGAGTTTTCGGATAAATCTTTGGAAACTCAGATTTTATTCCTAAATTTGCAGTCCGAAAAACAAAAAAGCAACCTCTTACGATTCGTTTTTTTAGGTAACGTTGCGACTAAAGAGACAAGAAAATGGATTTGATCAAACTTGTGCAGCAGTCTTTCGAAAACGAGAAAGCTGCGTCAATCCCGAGCTTCAAAGCCGGTGACACTGTGACAGTTACCTACAGGATTAAAGAGGGTGACAAAGAGAGACTCCAGAAGTTCAGAGGAGTGGTGATGCAGATCAGCGGAGGCGATGCCTTCACAAAGACCTTCACCGTCCGCAAGATTTCCAGCGGAGTGGGCGTTGAGAGGATTTTCCCCTACCAGTCACCTTTCATCGATTCCGTCGAGGTCAATAAGGTCGGTAAGGTCCGCAGGGCTAGAATCTTCTACCTCAGGAACCTGTTCGGCAAGAAGGCAAGAATCAAAGAGAAGAGAAGCAACCTCATAAAAGAGGAAGAGAACTAGCATATTACGGGCTTATGCCCGGGCACGGCTCCTTAGCTCAACTGAATAGAGCATCTGACTACGGATCAGAAGGTTATAGGTTTGAATCCTATAGGAGTCACGAAAAAAGGGCTGACCGATTGGTCAGCCCTTTTTTCG
>CAZIFT010000102.1:0-3013 GCA_964538395.1 uncultured Muribaculaceae bacterium | reverse complement strand
CAAACCTCGACATAGGCGGCAACAGCCTGTCAATATCCGTCCCCGTCGTCCTCACCTGCCCCTCCTTAAACGCACTCTCCACAAACTTCTCCGTCTCCTCCGGCCTCAGACGCTCACTCTCCACAAGCTCCCGCAGATCCTCCGCCTTCCGCCTCCGCACATATGCCAGCCAATCCTGCTCCACATCCGTCCCCGCACTCACGCTGCCCACAAAATTCTCAATCAGCTCCTTCTTGCTCCGCAGCTGCATGCTCGAGCCTATGGCCTTGCTTATGCTCACCAATATCTCCTTGTCCGCGCAATTGCTGTCGTGATACTTCCGCACCAGCATGAGGATATAGTCAATATTCACCTCCACCTGCCTTATGAGCTCCGTCTCAAAGACAAGGTCGTCATTTATATTCTCCCTGTCCCCCTCCCTTCTCTTCCTCCACTTGTCCTGCAGGTCAAGATAATTGCCCTGATAATTCTGCAGCGGACGGTCCTCCAGCAGCCTGCAGCCAGCGAACTGGTCAAACGACGACAATATGTTCCTGGACCTCAATATGCTGCCGAACAGGCTGACAAACCGCCTCTCCGCCTCCTCCCCCACAATCGGCTTCCCCTCCGGGAACTCCGCCTTCAGCTGCTCCACAAGCTCCCTGTAGCCATAGCAATGCTTGCCGTTCTCGGTGTCATAGCCGTTGAGATAGGACAGGAAGTCCCGGAGGATGACTATGCTGCTGGCGTCCTTGTCCCCGAACAGGGCTATCGCGTCGTCCGTCTCCTTCTGCAAATCCCTGAAGCACACGATGTTGCCGAACACCTTCACCGAATTCAATATCCTGTTGGTCCTGGAAAACGCCTGAATCAGCCCGTGCTGCCGCAGATTCTTGTCCACAAACAGCGTGTTCAGCGTCGTGGCGTCAAACCCCGTCAGGAACATGTTCACCACTATCAGCAGGTCCACCTGCCGGTTTTTCATCCTCAGCGACAGGTCCTTATAATAGTTCTGGAACTTGTCGGAAGAAGTGTCATAATTGGTGGAGAACATCCGGTTATAGTCCTTGATGGCCCCCTCCAGGAAATCCCTCGACTGCTGGTCCAGCTGCGTGGTGCTCTCCGGATTCTCTTCGGCCAGGATTCCGTCAATCTCCTCCTCATTCGCCCCATAGCTGAATATGGTGGCGATCTTCAGCCTCTGCGCCTCCGGAAGCTCCGCCTGCTGCCGCTTGAACTCATTATAATAGGCCTTGGCCATGTCTATGGACGCCACAGCGAACATGGCGTTGAACCCGTCCAGCTTTCTTGCGGTCTTATGCTCCCGCGGCTCCTCTCCCCTCCTGGCGGCGGCCACCTTCTCTATGTCGTCCAGGACCCTGAAAGTGTAGGACTTGCCTCTGCAGGTCTTCTGGTCGAAATGCTCCAGGATATAGCGCACCACCTGCGTCACCCTCTCCGGCGACGACATGGCCCTTTCCCGGTCTATGGCCGGAATCTGCGCGTCCAGTATCCCGTCCTTCTTCCGGACGGTGTCGATATAGTCGATCCTGAAGGGCAGGACATTGCCGTCGTTGATGGCGTCCACAATGGTGTAGGTGTGGAGCTTGTCCCCGAAGGCCTGCTGAGTGGTCTTCAGATGTATGTTCCCGCCGGAGCCGGAGTTCTGCGCGAAGATGGGCGTGCCCGTGAAGCCGAAGATGTGATATTTCTTGAAGTTCCGGGTTATGGCGGTGTGCATCTCGCCGAAGTTGCTCCTGTGGCACTCGTCGAAGATTATCACCACGCGCTGCTGGAAGACGGGGTGGTTCCGGTTCTTCTGGATGAATATGGAGAGCTTCTGTATGGTGGTGACTATGATGCGGTACTCGTGAGGGTTCTTATGCTTGTCCCTGTTCTCGAGCTGCCGCTGGAGCACTGCCGTGGAAGAGTTGCCGTCGGCGGCGCCCTCCTCGAAGCGGTTATACTCCTTCATGGTCTGATAGTCGAGGTCTTTGCGGTCCACCACGAACAGGACTTTGTCTATATACGGCAGCCGCGACGCCAGCTGCGCGGTCTTGAAGGAAGTCAGAGTCTTGCCGGAACCGGTTGTGTGCCAGACATATCCGCCGCCCTGGACAGAACCGTAAAGGTGATAGTTGTGGGCCACATTGATCCGCTGGATTATCCTTTCCGTGGCGGCGATCTGATAGGGCCGCATGACCATCAGCATCTTCTCGCTGGTGAAGACGCAGTATCTGGTGAGTATGTTCAGCAGGGTGTGCTTGGAGAAGAAGGTCTTGGTGAAGTCCAGCAGGTCGGTGATCACCCTGTTGTTGCCGTCGGCCCAGAAAGAGGAGAATTCAAACGAGTTGGAGGTCTTCCTGGACTTGTTCCTGCCGCCGGTTTCCTGCTCTCTGATGTGGTTGGCGCGGGTGGTGTTGGAGTAGTATTTGGTGTTGGTGCCGTTGGAGATGACGAAGATCTGGACATATTCATACAGCCCGCAGCCGGCCCAGAAGCTGTCCCGCTGATATCGGTCTATCTGGTTGAAGGCTTCGCGGAGCTGGACGCCCCGGCGCTTGAGCTCGACATGGACGAGGGGCAGGCCGTTGACCAGAATGCTGACGTCGTAGCGGGTGTCGTAGCTGCCGCCTTCTTCCACATACTGGTTTATGACCTGGAGGAAGTTGTTGTGGATGTTGGACTTGTCCAGCAGGTAGATGTTCCGGCTTTCGCCGCTGTCGCGCTTGAGGACCTGGATGTAGTCTTCCTGGATCCTGGCCGTCTTGGCCACGATGTCGTCGTTCCTGTTGGCGATGCATTCGTTGAAGAAACGGTCCCACTCGCTGTCGCTGAAATGGTAGTTGTTCAGTTTCTCCAGTTGGGTGCGGAGATTGGCCACGAGGTCGGCTTCCGTATGGATGGGGAGGTATTCGTAGCCCTGGCCCTGGAGCAGGCGTATGAATTCCTTTTCCAGCTCGGCTTCGCTCTGGTAGGCCTCGGCGGTGCTGGCCGCGCGCTCATATGCGGACACCACGGTGTATTCCGCACT
>CAZIFT010000101.1:0-3144 GCA_964538395.1 uncultured Muribaculaceae bacterium | reverse complement strand
GGTATTGTCTGCGGATTAATAGACCTTCTGGAACTTGAGGGAGAAGGTGCCGTCGCTGTAGCTGCCGGTGAAGACATATGTGATGTCGCCCTCGGTCTTCTGATAGGAATACTCATCGGCGTCCTTGGTGAAGCCTGCAGGCTCGAACTTGGCATAGTATTTCGTGGCCATGGACTCGGCGCAGTCATAGTCGCTGAAGGAAGAAGTCTCTACTGAGACGCTCCCGAAGTCGTTGGCATAGGAACCCTTGCTGTAGCCGAAGTCCTCGACGTCGCCGTCATACTCGGGAAATATTGAGAGAGTGGGGTCCCATTTGAGGACGATTGTGTCCCAGTCGCTGGCGACCTGTTCTTCTTTCGGGTCACTTTTGCTGCAGCTGCAAACGGCCACAAGGGCGGCGCAGAGCAATGCGGAAATGTACTTTTTCATAAGTTCTTATAATTTAGCCCGCAAAGATAACATCCTCAGGGGAACTGCAATAGAATTTTTAAAAAACTTTAAATGCAAATTTCAGTACTTTGTCTTGCAAGGTATTCGAAATTATTTATATCTTTGCATCGTAAAAATGATTGCAAGGCAAGGTTGGCCGCGGCAATGCGGGGCGGACCATAGAGCAAGGCATAGAACAAAATAATATAAATCATATAGTTACGATGAAAAAAGTAGTAAATGTCAGTGTTGGCGGCAAGGCTTTCTCGCTGGACGAAGATGCCTATGCAAGGCTTCAGGCCTATTTCGATCATTTCAAGGCCCGTCTTGACCGGGATTCCGGCACGGCGAAGGAAGAAGTGATGTCCGACCTCGAAAACCGGATCGCGGAACTGTTCGAGCAGGGGACCGGAGGCGTTTCCTGCAGAGTTGTCAGTCTGGCGCTTGTGGAAAAGGTGGTCGGCCAGCTCGGAATGCCGGACGGATCGGCGGAACCCGAATCGGCTCCGGAAAGCGGCACGCAGAGCCAGTCCTCCGCAGGCGGCGCGAACACCTGTGGACCGGCCCGCAAGCTCTACCGCGACCGTGACAACAAGGCCATAGGCGGAGTCTGCGCCGGACTTGCGGCCTTCCTGAATATAGACGTAACCATCGTCAGAGTCGCGTCTCTGCTGTCTCTGCTGCTCTGCGGGACCGGAGTCATAGTCTATATAGTCCTGTGGATTCTGGTGCCGGCCGCTTCGACGCCCGCCGAAAAATGCATGATGCGGGGCATGGAGCCGACGGCCGAGAACATGTCCAAATTCAGCCAGGGGAGGACGGGTCATGGAAAATAGCGCCGACAATGTGCGCGCACAGATGCGCAAGGGTGTGCTGGAATACTGCATACTCAGCATCCTGGCCCGCAAAGAGGCATATGCCTCCTCGATTCTGGAAGACCTTAAGGCCGCGAACATGATCGTGGTCGAGGGCACGCTCTATCCGCTTCTGATCCGTCAGAAGAATCAGGGCCTGCTTTCCTACCGCTGGGAGGAGTCCACTCAGGGCCCGCCCAGAAAATATTACTGCATCACTGAAAAAGGCCGCCAGCAGCTTTGCGAGATGGACCAGGCCTGGCAGGAGATAGTGGAAACCATAAAGACGATAAAACAATGAACCAGGTGGAATATTTCAGCATAGGCGGCTATGTGTTCCCCCTCGAGGGCGACGCCTGCGGTGCCGTCAGAGAATATCTTGACCAGCTCGGAGGCTTCTATTCCGGCAAGGAAAGCGGGGCCGAGGTCATGGAAGGAATTGAGGAGCGTATGGCCGAGCTCTTTCTGGAGAAGGCCGGCTCCGGCGGGGTGGTGACTCTGCCTACGGTCAATGAGGTGATCGGCGTTCTGGGGCGTCCCGAAGCCATAGAGGCGGAATCTGCCGATGCGGCCGGTGACGGGCAGGCCTCTCCGGACGCAGGGACCGCCGCATGCGAAGCGAAAGGCCGCCGCAGGCTCTACCGCGACCCCGCCAACGGCAAGGTGGCCGGCGTCTGCAGCGGACTCGCGACCTATTTCGATGTCGATGTGGCCATATTCCGGATTTCCTTTGTGGTCCTGACTCTGCTCGGAATGCTCGACTTCAAGACTCATGTCGGGACTTTGCTCCATATTCTTTTCCCTCTGGTCTATGTCATACTTTGGGTCTGCATGCCGGCCGTCAGGAGCGTCCGCCAGCGCGACGAGCTCAGGGGCGAGGGCGGCACGGTCGATGCCATAAGCGCCCGGATCCGCAACACGCCGCGCGAAAAGCCGCGGGAGTCGCACACCTGGAAGAACATAAGCCGTGTGTTTTCGGTCATTTTCGGAGTCTGCCTTCTGCTGGCGGGCATTGCCGGAGTGGCGTTCATGTGCTCGTTCATCTGGGGCGGCAAGGTCCTGGGCAACGGCTTCTTCTACTATAAGTTCATCGAGCATATGGCCGTGACGGCTCCGGAAATGCTGTCGTTCATGTCGGCGCCGCTGGTGATAGTCGCGGCGATTCTGACGGTGGCCATCCCCATGTTCATGATGATCTATGGCGGAGTGATGCTGATATTCGGCCTCAAGTCTCCGAAGTGGCATCCCGGAGTGGTCATGTTCATAGTCTGGCTGGGAATTATCGTGGCCCTTTCCGTGTCCACCGTAATGGCCTTTGCTTCAATTGCTTGAGTATGGGACAGGAAATCGAGAGAAAGTTTCTGGTCCGCGACGGCTTCAAGTCCGGAGCCACCGCGGCCGTGCGCATCACCCAGGGCTATCTCTGCTCCGTGCCGGAGAGGACGGTGCGGGTGAGGGTCCGTGGCGACAGGGGATATATAACCGTCAAGGGCCTGGGCAGCGGCAGCGGAATGAGCCGCTTCGAGTGGGAGAAGGAGATTCCGGTCGCCGAGGCGCGCGAGCTGCTGGGGCTGTGTGAGCCGGGGGTGATCGACAAGACCCGCTATCTGGTGCCGGTCGGCGGCCACACCTTTGAGGTGGATGAGTTCTATGGTGACAATGAGGGACTTACGGTGGCCGAAGTGGAGCTGGGCGCGGAGGACGAGGCTTTCGAGCGTCCCTCATGGCTCGCCGATGAGGTCACCGGCGACCGCCGCTATTACAATTCCTCTCTGACAAAAAATCCCTATAAGAACTGGAAGTAGCGGGCGGCCGTGCCGGCTCTTGCGCGCGGCCAACATGGTGGTTGAAAACCGGCCAA
>CAZIFT010000100.1:0-3166 GCA_964538395.1 uncultured Muribaculaceae bacterium | reverse complement strand
GGCCTTGGAGGGGCCTGCAAGGCACATCGCCCGACGCTCACTTTGTAAAAATTGCAATCCCTCTGCCTTGCGGAGCGGATACCTTTCATAAACGTTTATGGGCTCCACGTATCAGGAGGACTAATCCCCTCGCCAGGAAGTGCTGGGGGAGGGCTAGCCGAGGGCGATGAGGATGGCGCAGGCGACGAGGGCTAGGGCCATGACGAGATTGACGGTCTTCTGGTAGCGCATCGCGAAGGGGCGCAGGAAGGAGCCGATCATGATCCAGAACAGATTGGCGCCAGGGCCCGCTATCAGCAGCAGGGCGGCGACTATGAACAGGTCCCCGAGGCGCTCGGAATATGGCAGCACGAAAGAAGAATAGACCGTGAGCTGGAAAAGGATCATCTTCGCGTTGGTGAACTGCACGATGAACCCGTTGCGGAACGAACAGGCCTCGTCAGAGTCCAGCTCCGTGGAATTGCTCCGGTAGAGCTTCCAGGCCAGATAAAGCATATAGGCCGCTCCCGCATATTTGACATATACTATATACCGGCCCAGAATCAGACCGGCGAAATGCGTGAGCACCACCACGATGACGGCCATCAGCGAAAACCCGCACACCAGTCCCAGCCATGCCTTCATGGCCCGCTTCCTGCCGGCCCCCAGCACACACGAGAGCGCATAGATATTCGCCGGGCCGGGAGTGTATCCGACCGCGAACAGAGAAACCAGCAGAGATGGCAATAAATGTATAGGCATCCCCAAATATAATAAAAGTGAGGCGTTCCCGTAGCAAAAAACCGGAGAGATTCTTAACTTTGGGGACCGCAGAAGATGCAGAAAACAAATCGCCTCAGAAATGGCTATGGACAGCGCGGCTTGTCTTCCACATCTCACCCGGCCCAAGACAGCGCAGTCTTGGAACAAAGAGCAATCCCAAGACAGCGCAGTCTTGGAACAAAGCAATCTCAAGACAGCGCAGTCTTGGAACAAAGCAATCTCAAGACAGCGCAGTCTTGTCAAAAGACAGAACAATCTTGGCACAACGCAAGACAGAACAATCTTAAAATAACTATCCAAAAATGAAAAAGTTTCTAACACTGCTGCTTCTCGTCAGCTGCTCCATCGTGAGCTGGGCCCAGAGCGCCGCTCCGGCCAAATACTCCGGAGACTACATGAAGGAGCTCTACACGAAGCAGGAAGTTTACATCACCATGCGTGACGGTGTCAAACTCTTCACCGCCGTCTATGAGCCCAAGGACAAGTCCGTCAAGCACCCTGTCCTCATGGAAAGAACCTGCTACACCGCCGCCCCCTACGGAGCCGACAAATTCATGAACTTCACCTCCTATGCCCCCTATGTGGACGCAGGCTACATCTTCGTCTTCCAGGACGTGAGAGGAAAGAACATGTCCGAGGGCGAGTTCGAAGAGATCCGTCCCTTCATCGAGGGCAAGAAACTCTCCAAGAAACCCGAAAAGAACGTGGGCCAGACCGATGAGGCCAGCGACACCTACGACACCGTGGAATGGCTGGTGAACAACACCAACAACAACGGCTGCGTGGGCCAGAAAGGCGTCTCCTATCCCGGATTCTACTCCACCATGGCCGCCCTCTCCGGACACCCGGCCATGAAGGCAGTCTCCCCCCAGGCTCCCGTCACCGACTGGTTCATGGGCGATGACGTCCACCACAACGGCGCCCTCATGCTCGCAGAGACCCTCTCCTTCCAGTCATGGTTCGAGTACAGAATGGGCAACAAATATGTCAGGGCCGGAGTCTCCGACTTCAACCTGCCCGAGCTCATGCACACCGACATCTACACCGACTATCTCCGCATCGGCACCTATGACAACTACACCAAGGCCTATGCCGACAGCATCTCCTATCTCCGCACCCTCCGCGAGCATCCCGACTGGGACGAATACTGGGAGTCCCACACCGTGACCAAAGGCCATCTCCACGACGTGAAACCCGCCGTGATGGTAGTGGGCGGATTCTTCGACAAGGAAGACTGCTACGGCGCCCTTGACGTCTATAAGTCCATGAAGGCCCAGAGCCCCGAGACCGAGCTCTATCTCGTGGACGGTCCCTGGTTCCACGGCGGCTGGACCCGCGGAATGTCCTCCGTGTGGGGCAACATGTACTTCGGCGAGGAAGCAACCTCCGAGTACTACATGAAGAACATCGAATATCCCTTCTTCGCCTACTATCTCGAAGGCAAAGGCCAGAAACCCGAAGAGGGCGCGATGATCTATGACTCCGGCGCAAGACACTGGACATTCTACAAAGAAGGCTGGCCCGAAGTCTCCCGCAACGACGGCACCCCCTTCTATCTCCATGGCGACGGCTCCGTCTCCACCGCCGCCCCCAAGGGCAAGAGCGTCGTGAGCTATGTCAGCGACCCCGCCAACCCCGTGCCCTACCGCTCCCTCATCGAGGACGGCGTGAGCAGAAACTACATGGTTGACGACCAGAGATTCGCCGACCAGAGACCCGACGTGGTCAGCTTCAGGACCGAGCCTCTCAAGGAAGACCTCACCCTCGCAGGTGAAATCGAGGTCAACCTCAGCGTGGACATCAGCGGCACCGACGCCGACTTCATCGTGAAGGTCATCGACGTGTTCCCCGACGACTTCGACTGGTACAGCGAGCTCGGCATGGCACCCTACAACCCCTACGACCCCAGCGCAGAGCAGCCCAAGGTCCGCTTCAACGACTATCCGATGGGCGGCTACCAGTTCATGGTCAGGGGAGAGGTCATGAGAGGCAAATATCGCGAGAGCTTCTCCGACCCCAAGCCCTTCGAGCCCGGCAAGACGACTACGGTCAAGTTCAACATCCCCGACGTCGCCCACACCTTCAAGAAAGGCCACAGCCTCATGATTCAGGTCCAGTCCTCCTGGTTCCCCCTCGTGGACCGCAACCCCCAGACCTTCTGCAACATCTACACTTGCGACGAGTCTGCCTATGTGAAGTCCGACATCAACATCCACTGCGACGCTGACGCTCCTTCCTATGTGAAGCTGCCCGTGGCCAGGCGCTAAACGGAAGTTACAGTTTATAACCAGAAGAGGATGCCCCGCCAGGACGTCCTCTTCTTTTTTTGCGGCAAAACCGGAGCAGACTGCAGAGAATGCGGGCTATTTAACCGGTTAAATCATAAAATATTTGTTTTTTATGT
>CAZIFT010000099.1:0-3262 GCA_964538395.1 uncultured Muribaculaceae bacterium | reverse complement strand
CGGTCAAATAGTAGGTGTAGGTGTCGTGAGTCCCCGGGATGTTCATATCGCAGAGAGGGGTATCCTCCCTGCCGGCATAGATCTGACTCATCCAGTTGCTGTAGTCGGTCTCGGCGCCGTTCTGGAATTCCTTGATTTTGGCGCTGACACTTTCCTCGAACTTTATGCCGGCTTCCTGGTCGACATTATAGCTGGAACTGTCAATTCCGAGCGTGTTCACGACCCATTTGTAGGCATTAAAGAGCCCGTTTGCAGCCTCTTTAGGATCGTCCATAAACCAACTTATAACCCAGGTAATTATGAAACCGAAGCGGGTTGGCGGCATTGACAGCATCTCCGCCTTTTCTTCCAGGTCTTCTTCATCGACCCCATGCATAGCGACATACTCTATGGCGCCTTTTGAAAGAATCATCTTGACGCTGTCTTCCTCCGACACGAAATAATAGTCCTCCGTCGGCATCATGACGCCGGCGTCCTCCCTTCCCTCAAGGTCGAAGGTGGCGCGGAAACCGGAAAGAGTCTCTACTTCCTCGCTCCAGGGGTTCTTCTCTTCGAACTTCTTCCATGTTCCGGACAGGCTGTCGATAACCCAGGCATTCGCATCCGCGCTCTCTTCGAGCCCGCTCACGTGGAGATACATAAATGTGCTGTCGGGCGACAGAACCCACGCCCCGACATTTGACTGGCCCTCCATCATTTCGCTGAGGTCCAGCGCCATGATCTGCTGGCTGAGCAGATCGATCATCTCCTGCTTCTTCTTTTCTTCATCGCTCAGTTCCGGGTCGTCGTGACTGCAGGACGTCAGCATGGACGGCATGATAAATGCCGAAAGCACCGCGGCAAAAAGCCACAGAGATTTCTTAATCTTCATAATTTTATGTTCTGATTATTTATATGAAGCCCGGGCTCCCCGAAGGAACCCGGGCCGATATTGATGACACAGAAAACGCTAGTCTATGATCTCGCCGTCGGACATGGTGAAGCTGGAAATCTCCCTTCCGTCGAAATAGCTGAGCGTGAAGGTGTAGGTCTTGTCATAGCCCTTGCTCTTCAGCACGGAAGCATAGCCCTTGACCGCGGTCTTGACCTTGGCGAACATGGCCTCGGCGCCCCAGTAGGAATAGTCCTCATTCAGGGCATAATAAGTGAACTCGTTCTGCCAGGTGGTGGGGAACTGCTTTGCGACCAGATCCTGGAGCGTGTTGTCGGAGCAGTACATGATGTACTTCGCATTGCAGCGGTTGGGCTCGTTGAGCAGAACCAGAGCGTTCTGGGTGGGATGGACTCTCAGCTCATAGTCGTGGATGTGATAATTCAGCTCGGAGATCTCGGTGTAGTCCGTGGCGGCGATGTAATAGTTCCTGCCCTGCTTGGGATGGGCAAGGGTGACCGTCCATGTGAACTCCGTCTGCCAGTCGCTCTTCTGGAAGGTAGCCACCTCATCGTGGGTATAATGCAGGAAGGCGACACGGCACTGGGGAACTATGCCCTCGATTCTCCAGTTGGGGATGTTGTTCTCCTCCTTGTGATAGACCTTGAGGCTGCTCTCGCTGTGGCTGTGGCTCTCGCTGAAGGAAAGGCCGCCGGAGATGCCGCCGGTGAGGCCGCTGGAGTTGAAGCCCAGGTTGCCGGTGAGAGATTTGGAGAATCCGGTGGAATAGCCCACGGAGCCGCTGACATCGGTGTGCGGAGTGGCATCGAGCAGAGTCACGCTGACAGGCTGCATGTTCTCGTCCACGATCTTGGCCGTGTAGTCAAACTTGCTCATATAGGGACCATACCACAGGTCGGTGCGGGAGGACCAGAAATCTCCGGATGTCTTGCCGTCGTCGAAGACCACCACTTTGTTGGCGGAAACCCACTCGTTGTTTCCGTTCTTGCAGCCGAGCGCCGAGCAATGGAAATTGGGTTCGAGGCGGATGAAATAATAGTCCATGTCGTTGTCGAAGTCATAGGCGCTATAGACCGTATAGACCATCTCATAGGTCAGCGTGCGGTTCAGGGCGCGGCTCGGGCCCACCTTGTGCTGGACCACGGTGCGGTGGCCGCTCATATATTTGTCTATGGCAGCGGTGGCTCCGTCGTTCTGGCCGAAGTCCTCGTCGCTTTCCATCCATGCCACGAGCAGGTCGGCGGACTTGCCGTAATCATAGTCGGTGGGCTCATAGTCCACGGTGACACAGTCCTGCTCGGCTGTGGTCTCATCGTCTGAATAGTAGCCGCTGGCGTTGCTGCCGGACTCCTCGGCCATGTCCTCGAGATCGCGGACGGCATAGACGGAGCTGGCGCGGAAGGCCACGGCCTCTGTGGCGTCATAGACCTTGCCTTCGCTTATGGTCTTGGCCTGCTCCAGCATGGAGCAGAACTCCTGGCCGGTGGCGATGTCGAAGTCAGAGCCGGACTCTATGAGGGCGGCGGAAACGGCAGACACCTGGCTGCTGAAAGCGGTCATGTCCGGGAACACAGGGCTGATGCACACGAAGCTGGCGTCGTTGTCATAGGCCAGAAGCATGGCCTTGAGCTCGTCGTCGGTGAAGGACATCTCATAGCCGGTCGTGAAGACGAAGGCCTTGGCGTCTGCCGAAATGGCGGCGAAGGCGTTCTTCATGCGGTTCACCACCGGAGCGTTGAATCCGGAAGTGCTGCCTCCCAGGACCACGGCCTTGCCGCTGTAAATCTTGTCAAGCTGGTCGGAAGTGGGAAGTTCGGTGTTCTCCTCATAGTCCTCGGGAAGCTGAATCTCGGGGTCGCTGTTCTCTTTATTGCAGGAAGCCAGCACTCCGCCCGCCATGACAAGGGCGAGGAAGGGGCAGACCGCACTCCTGAGCGAAAGGGTCATTTTTTTCATTTTTCTACTAACTAAATAATATACTAACCAAAATTGGGCGCGAAGATAGGCAGAATTCTGCGATTTTGTAGCGATTTTATGCAAAAAATCGTTGTAAATGTCTATCCCTATCGCCGATGCCTACGCGCGGATGGACGGAACGAGAAGGGCCTTCAGTGGCATTGCCGAAGCTCCACTGAAGGCCCTTTTATGAAAATCAGACGGCGGGAACTACGCCATAAAGACATACCGCAGGATGAAGAGGACCGCGAGCACCCACATCGTGGGGCTGATCTTCTTGAACTTGCCGCATGCGGCGTTGATCACGACATAAGAAAGCATACCGAGGAGAATACCGTGCGCAATGCTGTATGTGAGCGGCATCATCACAGCGGTGATGAACGCAGGGATAGCCTCTGAATAGTCGTCCCACTC
>CAZIFT010000098.1:0-3290 GCA_964538395.1 uncultured Muribaculaceae bacterium | reverse complement strand
CTATTTGAAGGCCTCTTCGCGCAGGGAGTCGCCGCCGAGGGCGAGACGGTGGAAGAAGTCGGGAACGGGACGGCCGGCGAGGACATCCACATAGAGCTTGGCCAGATACTGAGACAGCATGAAGCCGTGGCCGCGCATGCCCACGAACAGGCCCAGCTCCGGGTCTATGATATAGCGCGGCTCGGTGTAATAGCCGCTCCAGGTGGCCTGCAGGCTCGTTCCGCCCAGTCGCGGAATCCACTCCGTGAACACCTCGCTCACAATCTCCAGGAACTCCCGGGTATTGACCTTGAGGTTCTTGCCGGCCTCGGCGGAATCGACGGCCGGTGACGCGCAGCCGATTATCTGCCCGGTGGAGGCGAGCTGCTGACCATAGACCGCAGAGAATCCCTTATAATGACGGCGGTCTATGAGCATGTCCAGACATGCACCGTCCTTGCCCAGAGGCGGCAGACGCTTGGTGATGAACGCCTGATGGCGCACCGCATAGAGCCCGGTCTCTATGCCGAGCATAGACGCGAACTTCTCCGCTCCGGCGCCGAGCGCGTTGACGAAGACGGGCGTCTGATAGGTGCGGTAGCGGCCGTCGGGCAGCTTCACAATGGCCAGATATTCCTTGCCCTCCTTGCGCACATCCACCAGCGCGGTGTCTTCAAGCACCTGTCCGCCAAGCGATTTGCCGATCTGGCGCACAGTGTCTATGGTCTTGCCGGGCGATGCCTGCCAGCAGTTGTTGGAGATCAGGGCATGGGTGTAAAGGTTCAGCGAAGGGTTGATATATGGCGAAATCTCGCGCGCAAAGTCCTTGCGCTCCACCATATAGGCGTCGGACCAGGCGCGGGAGGCGTCCAGGTCGCGATAGGACTGCTCGTCGTGCACGAAATTGACATAGCGGGTCATGGACAGGTCGATGTCGCGCACCTTCTGCAGCTCGCGGAATATGGCCAGGTTGCCCTCGGCCACTTCGGCCAGCGCCGGCACCGAGAATGCGGGACGGCCGCCGGCGATGCAGCGCCATGAGCTGCCGTGGTCGTTGTTGATCAGGACAGGCTTCATGCCGGCCTCGCTGAGATAGCGGAACAGAGCGCTTCCGGCCATGCCGCCGCCTGCCACGAGAGCGCCGACTTTGGTGACTCCGGGCTCAGTGCAGGAGCCGCCGGTCACGAGAGCATGCTTCGGAGAGCCCACTATGCCGGAGACCTCCACCAGATTGGCCATAGGTCCGCGCGGTGTGAACTCACCAGTGACGGTGATTCCGTGCGCCTTGAGTATCTGTTTGGCGCGGGGCAGACAGCGCGAACCGCGGCAGGGACCCATTCCCAGACGGGAGATGTGCTTGAGCTCCTGTGCGGTGATGGTCGTGCGGCCTTTCAGCAGGCTCAGCAGCTTCTCCAGCGAGACATCCTCGCAGTGGCAGACATAGGTCTGGGCGTCATCGGCGCCGCAGGGCTTCATGACCAGCGGCTCGGGATACTCCGCCTTGGGGATGAAGCCGTGGGCATCGGTAATGGCTCCGTCCAGCTTCACGGCCTTCACCACCACGACATTGGTCTTGCCGCTGCGGTGCATCACCCTCTCCACGGTGCCCTCGCCCACTTTCTTGCCGTTGTCGTCCACCAGCCAGACTTCTCCCGAAGGGTCGGCGAACTCATAGGGGAAATAGAGCAGGTCGCGCTGCGGCGCATAGCCGAATATGGCCAGGCCGGGGCACTGCGACACGCACTCCATGCAGCCTATGCACTTGTCATAGTCTATGGTGGGGGTCACCGAAGTGGAGCTCTTGGTGATGGCGCCCTGACGGCAGGCGAACGAGCAGGGGTTGCAGGCGAAGCCATATAGGCAGTCGGCCACCACGAAGGGCTTCGTGCGGTCCTTCGGCGGCATGTTCGGGGTCTCGAGCACCCGCTCAGGCCGCTGCTGAGAGTCGATATAGGCCTTGCTGACAGACAGATACTCCGTATAATCGATTCGGCGCCCCATATTCTGGAGGATTTCCAGCGCACACTGGCGTCCGCGCAGCACCGCAGACGTGCCCTCCCCTATCCGGACGGCGTCGCCCACTCCGTGACAGGCCGTCCCGAACACTTCGCGCCCCTTGCGCAGCAGCTGGTTGTCGGGCAGCAGGCCGGTGCATATGTTTATGCAGTCGATGCCGTCTATGAGCATTTCAGTGCCCTCGATTGGGCGGAAGTTCTCGCAGCGGGCCACAATCGCGCCGGTGATGCCGGTGCGGTCGGCGTTGGGAATCGCCTCCACCAGCGTGTAGCCGGTCATTATGGGTATGCCCAGGCGGCGGAGACGGTTGGCCTGCACGGGGAAGCCTCCCTCATGCGGCATGGCCTCGATTATCGCCTTCACGCGGGCGCCCGCCTGCATGGCCTGATAGGATGTCAGATAGCCTATGTTGCCGGCTCCCACCGTGAGTATGTTCTTGCCCAGAAGGGTGAATTCGGTGTTCATCATGCGCTGCACGACGGCGGCGGTATAGACTCCGGGCAGGTCGTCGTTCTTGAACGGAGGCATGAAGGGCAGCGCTCCGCTGGCCACCACCAGGGTGTCGGCGTCGATATAGAACACCTCCTGGGTCTTGACGTTTTTGGCCGCCAGACGTCCGCCTTCCAGAATGTCCCACACCACGGTGTCCAGCAGAATCCCCTCGGTGCTGTCTCCGGCCAGGGTGCCGGCTATGTCAAAGCCGCGCATGCCGCCGAAGCGCTGCTCCTTCTCGAAGAAGAAGAAACGGTGGGTCTGCATCCTGAACTGTCCGCCGGGGGCCTGATTGGCGTCTATCACCAGATTGTCCACTCCGGCGCGGCGCAGCTCCTCGCGCACCGCAAGTCCTGCCGGGCCGGCGCCCACTATGGCGACGGCGGTCTTATAGACCTTGCGCACTTCGGCCGGCTTCGAGCTGTTTTCGGGGAGGGTGGCCTCTTTTATGCGGCGGACCTCCTTCACTCCGTCAACTTTGGTGATGCATATGCGCCTCACAAAGCCGTCGACCAGCATCTCGCAGGCTCCGCACTTGCCTATGCCGCACTCCATCGAGCGGCTGCGGTCGCTGAGGCTGTGGTGATGGACAGGATACCCCGCCTGATGCAGGGCGGCTGCGATGCTGATCCCTTTGGGGGCGCTTATCGTCTGACCTTCAAAAAGAAAACTGGACAATTCCTCTTCAGGGACATCCAGTATAGGGTGTTCTATGATTTTGTACATAGTCGTAGGGATGTTTAATCGTTACTAATATAGCGAAAAAACGTCACCTTGACACTTAAAAACGATGTTTTTGTTAT
>CAZIFT010000097.1:0-3366 GCA_964538395.1 uncultured Muribaculaceae bacterium | reverse complement strand
GGCACAACAACGTGTTCCCCATCTACACCGACTTCGTGCAGTCCAACAAGAACATAGTTCAGAACTACGGCTTTGTGGACACTCTCGATGAATAATACGGATAACATCAGTTAAAACACTAAAATTTTACGAAATGAAAAAGATTTTTATGCCCTTTGCCCTTGCCGCTACGGTGTTCTGTTTTGCGGCTTGCAGTGAAAAGGATCCTGTGATCCCTCCGACTCCCGGCGGCGACGATGACGGCGATGACCCCAAGGAAGAAGTTGACGGAACCCATGAGAAGACCGCCAAGGTCAATGTTGACTTTATTGTGGGCAGCGACTATGCAAACGCACAGATGCCCGGCAGCGAGATCCTCGAGTTCTTCGACATGACCGAAGCCGAGTTCTACGCCGCAATGGGTACCTACAGCGGCTCTGCGGCCGACGGTACTACCGCTCAGGAGAACAACACAATCAGTTTCGGTCTTGCAGTCGGCAACGACCACGAGAACCTCACTATGACCCCTTCCACCTGCAACAACTTCGGCCACTGGGTGGGCACTGACGCTCAGCTCACCTATTGGAACGGACGTGAAGAGAAAGGCTGGGTGGTTGCCGCAGAAAGCCAGGCTACCTGGGGAGCAGAGAGCCCCGATGAGGAAACCCTCTCCGCAATGTTCAACTTCGGCATCTACGACGGCGCCAGCCATGAGGCAGGCACTTCCGAGGTGTTCACAGAGTTCTTCTACTACACCGATCCCGATACCGATGCCGAGTATCTGTTCTATGTGGAGTGGCACATCAACTTTGTTGAGGCCGGTGAAGTCGAGCTCACCATCGCAGGCGAGCAGACCATCACTCGCGACGTTGAGTACAACGGCGATTACGCAGGCTTCTCCATCGACGAGGACATCGACGCCGAGGCTCTCGAGAGCGCAATAGGCATCGCCGCTGCAGACGCAACAGTATATGCAATCAACTCCGACGGCAGTGTCTATGCAATCCCCGGAACCAACTTCTGGTATAGCATTGCAGGTGACGTGATGTCTTGGGGCGAGGGCTGCGGCATCGACATCAACAAGGATGCCGGCTATTGGGGATTCTGCATGTATCCCGACGCTTCTCTCGCAGGCCAGGCTTGCGTGGGTGCCATAGCATTCGCCAACCCCGACAACATGAAGGCTTACAAGGTGACCGTCAAGGCTAACATCGCAGGCATCGAGGCCGTCGTTCCCGAGGATGAGAGCAAGATGCATGATGTGACCGTTGACGCAGAGTTCAATGTGACCTCCAGCGATGGCTGCACCGTTGACCTTTCCGAAAAACTTGCCGATGCTTTCCAGATCACTGCAGAGCAGTTCGCAACCGCAGTCACCGCCGGTCAGGTGGAGTGCTCCGCTTACGTGGGTGAAGATGCTGTTGAACAGAGCGGCGGCGGCCTCATGGGCTGCTGGTTCGATGCTAACGGCGCATGGTGCGAATATGGCACCGCCGACGATGCCGGCAATAACATCCGCAGCTACTTCGCAGAGTTCTACAACAACTACACAGCCGGAGTGGGCTTCTACGAGTCCGATATGGCCGGTGTCAACGGCAAGACCATCGACACCTTCAAGATTGTTGTGAAATACACTGCAGCTACAGTGACCGCAACTGCCACCATCAATTACAAGATAAGTTTTGCAATAGCAGCAGAATAACCTGAACCATTTCCGGAGCAGGGGCGCTTGAGTGTGTGCCCCTGCTCTTTTTTAAAAAGCCATGAAAAACGCCATTAAACATTGTTTATGCCTGCTCGCGATATCTGCGGCGGCACTCTCTTTTTTCGGTTGTGAGTCTCAGGATCAGCCCGAACCCGAGCCCGCGCCCGAGTCGGAAGACACCTACAATGCTACAATCAATCTCTCGGAATCATTGATCACCCTGGCCTCTGACGAGGGAGCGCAGGCGCAGCTGATATTCACCTGCGACCACGAGTGGACCCTGGAGATTCCCGAAGATGCGTGCGAATGGCTCTCCGCCGACAAGATGGAGGGCGGAGTGAAAAAACTCATCACCATCACCTTCTCCGCCAAGGAGAACACCGGCGCCACCCGCAGGGCCACCTGCAAGATCATTTCCGGCGCCACCTCGGTCAAATTCACCGTGACTCAGGAGATGTCGGTGCTGATACTTTCCGCATCGGACATCCCCAACATAGACAAATACTACAAGCCTGCCGAATTCAGCGGGTTTGACATGCTGCGCAGCGACTCCCAGTGGAGCTGGTGCCGCAGCGCCCAGAGCGAGCACTTCTTCCTGTTCTGGGGCAAGGAATATGGCGCCTACGGCCTCTATGGCCAGCAGGCAGGGGGGGAGAACACTTCCCCCAAGACCCTCAGCGAATCTGACGCGATGTATGTGGATATCGACGACCTTCTCGCGAAGGCCGAGGAGTTCTACCGCGTCAATATCGACGAGCTTAAATTTGCAGACACCGGGAAAGGCAAGTCCAATCTCGACAAATATAAGATGCAGATATATCTGCACCACACCACAACCTGGATGGCCTACGGCAGCGGCTACGACAATGTCATAGGCGCCCTGTGGATAAATCCCGCCACGTGCAAGCCGGTGGGCAGCACCATCGCCCATGAAATCGGCCACAGCTTCCAGTATCAGGTCTATGCCGACGCAATCGCAAACGGCGCCCCCGACGACTTTTCCACCGGCTGGCGCTACGAGATAGGGCAGGGGTGCGGCTTCTGGGAGCAGTGCGCGCAGTGGCAGGCCTATCAGAGCTACTGCGAGCAGGCCTTCACCACAGTCAACTTCACCGAATTCGTGAACAACTGCCACCGCCACTTCACCCACGAGCATCAGCGCTATGCCAGCTATTTCCTGATGTGGTACTGGGCTTACAGGCACGGCGTGCAGGAGATCGGCGAGCTCTGGCGCGAATCCCAAAAGCCGGAGGACCCCATCGAGACCTATCAGCGCAAGCACGGCCTCACCGTGGAGGAACTTAACGACGAACTTTACGACTATGCGGCCCGCTGCGTGAGCTGGGACTTCCCGGTGGAGGCCACCAACCTCTATGAGGGGCAGATGACGGGAGTCACCGCCACAGTGAGCGATTTCGGCAAGGATTATGTCGGCAAGATTGGCTGGGCGTCGGAATACGACTCTGCCACCGGCTTCTATGCAGTGGACGTTTCCCGCGCCCCCGAAGCCACCGGCTTCAACCATATCCGCCTGAATGTGCCCGCCGAGGGCAAGAGCATCTCGGTGCGCTTTGAGCCGCTGGTGGGCGACGCGCGCTACCACAGTGTGAGCGACCCTTCGCTGGCTCAGTGGCGCGTGGGCTTCGTGGCCCTGATGCAGGACGGATCGCGCGAATACAGCG
>CAZIFT010000096.1:0-3576 GCA_964538395.1 uncultured Muribaculaceae bacterium | reverse complement strand
CGGCGATAGACAGCCTTGGCACAATTGATTCCGTCCATGGCCGAAGACACTATGCCCCCCGAATAACCGGCACCCTCGCCGCAGGGGAACAGCCCCTCAACGCTCTCATACTCAAGCGTCTCACTATCACGCGGAATGCGAATCGGCGACGAAGTGCGCGACTCCACTCCCAGCAGCAGCGCGTCATTGGTATAATACCCGCGCATAGACCTCTCCACAAGCGGGAAAGCCTTCTGCAGACGCTCCGACACATGCGCCGGCAACAGCTCATGCAGCGGCGCCGACACCACTCCCGGATGATACGAAGTCTCCGGCAAGTCCTCCGACACCATGCCCTCGCAGAAATCCGCCATCCTCTGCGCAGGAGCGGCGGCCGGATTGTCAGGATGCTGAGAAGCGACATACTCATACATCTTCCTCTCCACATCCCTCTGGAAATTCATCAGGCTGAACGCACCGTCCGCCTTATACTCCTCAGGCTCATCGCCCGGCTCTATGGACACCACCACTCCGGCATTGGCCCACTTCGAGTTGCGCGCCGAATTGGACATGCCGTTCAGCACCGTGGTCCCCGGCTCAGTGGCCGAAGGCACCAGCACGCCGCCCGGGCACATGCAGAACGAGAACACTCCGCGGCCGTCCACGACCTCGCCCTCCTCGTTCGGCTCATCCACCTGCTCCACAAACGAATACTCCGCCGCCGGCATTCCGGGCTCCCACTGTCCGCGATAACGGATCCTGTTGATCAGCGACTGCGGATGCTCCACCCGCACGCCCATGGCAAAGCCCTTAGGCTGCAGCTCCCATCCCCTGGCGGCCAGCATCTCATAGATGTCGCGCGCCGAATGGCCAGTGGCCAGAATCACATTTCCGGCCTTATATTCCTCGCCCGAAGCGGTCGAAACCACAAACTGTCCCTCAGCGTCCTTCTCGATCCCCGTCACACGGGTGTCGAAATGATACTCACCCCCATGCTCGATTATGCATTTGCGGATGTTCTCCACCACTCTGGGCAGCTTGTCAGTGCCTATATGCGGATGCGCATCGATCAGAATCGAAGGATTGGCGCCGAAGTCCACAAACTGATAGAGCACCTCGCGGATGTCGCCCCTCTTCGAAGAACGCGTATAGAGCTTGCCGTCCGAGAACGCGCCTGCGCCGCCCTCGCCATAGCAATAATTGGAATCCGGATTCACGACGCCCGTTCTGGAAAGCGCCGCCATATCGGCCTTGCGCCTATGCACGTCCTTGCCCCTCTCCAGCACCACCGGCTTCAGGCCCAGCGTCAGGAGCTTCAGAGCCGCAAACATGCCCGCAGGACCGGCCCCGACCACAATCACCGGCTCCGCACCGGCCACGTCCCTGTATTCTTCGGGCTTATATTCAGTATAATTCTCGCTGCTGCGATAGGCCTCGATCTTATAGACCATCTTCAGGTCGCCCCTCGCGTCTATGGACCTTTTGGCGATCACGCACACGGCGTCTGCCCCCCTCATGGTCGGCTGGTAGGACTTTGTCGGGTCTATCACATTGACCACGGCGCTGTTTCTGAGACGAAGCACCTGGGCCGCGGCATAGCGGATGTCATCGATGCGCGGTTCGCGCCCCATGGGGCAGGTAATTTCAAATGTTGTCATATATACTCATATGGGCGGCCGCATCAGCACGGCCACCGGTTAAAATTCGGCCATGCGCGACACCGGAGCCACGTCCAGCGGAGTCCTCTCGCCAGCGAGATAATGGAAATATCCGGCTATGGCAATCATGGCCGCATTGTCGGTAGTGAACTTGAACTCAGGCAGATAGGTGTTCCATCCGCGCTTTGCGCCCTCCGAGACGATTCTCTCCCTGAGGCCGCTGTTGGCGGACACTCCCCCGCCTATGGTAATTTCCTTGATCCCGGTCTGGCGCGAAGCCTTTATGAGCTTGTCCATCAGGATGTCGATCAGAGTCTTCTGGAAGCTCGCGCAGATGTCCTCCTTGTTCTTCTCCATGAACTCCGGGTCCCTGGCCATCTCGTCCCGGACGAAATAGAGCAGCGAAGTCTTCACGCCGCTGAAGCTGTAGTCCAGGCCCTCGATGTGGGGCTTCGCGAACTTGAAGCGGTTCGGGTCGCCGGCCTTTGCGAGACGGTCTATGACCGGTCCGCCCGGATAGCCCAGGCCCATCATCTTGGAGCATTTGTCGAAGGCCTCGCCCACGGCGTCGTCTATGGTCTGGCCGAGAATCTCATATTCCAGAGGGCTGGAGACCTTGACTATCTGCGAGTTGCCGCCCGAGACGAGCAGGCATAGATATGGGAACGACGGCTGGCGGTTCTCTTTGTCATATTGCTTGACGAAGTCGGCGAGGATGTGGCCCTGAAGGTGGTTGACCATGATCATGGGCTTGTCCAGCGCCAGCGCGAATGCCTTGGCGAACGATGTGCCCACGAGCAGCGAGCCCAGAAGGCCCGGTCCGCGGGTGAATGCGATGGCGGAGATTTCTTCTTTCTTCACGCCGGCCCTGTCCAGCGCCTGGCTCACTACGGGCACAATGTTCTGCTCGTGCGCCCTGGAGGCGAGCTCGGGGACCACTCCCCCATAATCCTTATGCACCTGCTGGCTGGCTATGACATTGGACAGCAGATATCCGTCTTTGATCACGGCGGCCGATGTGTCGTCGCAGGATGATTCGATCCCCAGAATTATGTCTGACATAGAAAGAACTTTTCAAAACAGCACGCCTGCGGTCCCGCCTCCGCGAGCCCCGGCCCCGCATTATCCTGCAAATTTAATCAAGTAAAATGAAAAACAGAGCTAAAAATAATACTCCTTATACCACTTGGCGAATGCGCGGAGGCCGTCGCGCAGAGGCGTGGAGGGCCGATAGCCGAAATCCTCCTCCAGCGGAGTCGTGTCCGCATAAGTCACCGGCACGTCGCCCGGCTGCATAGGCACCAGCTCCCGGTGCGCGTCGAAATCATAGTCCGCAGGCAGCACTCCGGCCAGGACCAGCTCCTCCTGCAGAATCTTCACAAACTCCAGCAGATTCTCCGGATGCGAATTGCCTATGTTATAGACCTTATATGGCGGCACCGGCAGCCCGTCCTCGCCAGTGCGCTTCTCCGGCGCATGCCGCATCACCCGGACTATGCCCTCCACTATGTCATCGACATATGTGAAGTCGCGCCGGCAGTTGCCATAGTTGAATATCTTTATGGTCTCCCCCTTCACCAGCTTGTCCGTGAAGCCGAAATAGGCCATGTCCGGACGGCCAGCCGGGCCATAGACCGTGAAAAAGCGCAGGCCCGTGCTCGGGATGTTGTAGAGCTTCGAATAGGCGTGCGCCATCAGCTCGTTGCTCTTTTTGGTGGCCGCATAGAGGCTCACCGGATTATCGACTTTGTCGTCGGTCGAATACGGCACCTTCTTGTTGCTGCCATAGACGCTGCTCGAGCTGGCATAGACCAGATGCTCCACCTCATGGTGGCGGCAGGCCTCGAGGATGTTGTAGAAGCCAATCAGGTTGCTCTGGATGTATGCGTCCGGATTGGTGATGCTGTAGCGGACGCCGGCCTGCGCCGCCAGATTCACG
>CAZIFT010000095.1:1654-3659 GCA_964538395.1 uncultured Muribaculaceae bacterium | reverse complement strand
GCGCTAGCGGGAGCCGAGGTAGAGGAAGACCATGCCGAGGAGGACGAGGGCGAGGTCGAGGGCTTTGCTGCGGAGGTTCTTTTCTTTGAAGACCAGGGCCGCGAAGAGGAAGCTGACCACGACGCTGCCGCGGCGCACCATGGAGACGATGGAGATCATGGCTCCGGGCATGGAGAGGGCGTACATATAAACGAAGTCGGCCGTGGTCAGGAACAGCGAAATCAGCACTATGGACCATTTCCAGCGGAATGGGGTGAAGTGCGGTGCGGCCTGGGCACCGTCTGCACAAAGGGGAACCGATTCGCCGGCCGGAAGGCCATTGGCCGAAGTGCCGGCACGGAGGGCCTGTCTGCGGGCGGGAAGCCAGATGAGCAGGAGCATGACGCCCATCATGCCGCACTGGTAGAAGCTGTACCAGCTCAGCACCGTCATCTTGTCCAGCGCCAGGCCGTCGGGATTCATCAGAAACTTGTCATAGAGCCCGCTGGCCGCACCCAGCACGGCGGCGCCCACAATCGCATAGATCCAGATATTGTGGCTGAAGCGTATGCCTTCCTTGCGGCCGCTGCGGCTCAGCAGGAAAAAGGAAACGATTGCCAGCAGCACTCCGGTCCACTGCAGGGCGTTGAGCCGCTCGCCGAACAGCAGCATGGCTCCGAGCAGCACCATCACCGGGCGGGTCGCATTGATCGGGCCCACAATGGTGAGCGGCAGATGTTTCATGCCGAAATAGCCCAACACCCACGAACTCAGCACTATACAGCTCTTGAGCACTATCCATTTCTGCACCTGCCAGCCGCCGAAGGCCCCCACCTTGAAGACGGTGCCGTCCAGGGCGGTGCCGCAATAGGAAAGCAGCACAGGCGGCAGGAATATGAGCGAACATATGAGCGTGTTCAGAAACAGGACGGGCAGCACGGCGTTGTCCCTGAGCGACTCCTTCTTGCAGGAGTCGTAGAAGCCCAGCAGCGCTGCTGAAAGAAAAGCGAGCGATAACCACATATGGGTGCAATGCTATGAAAAGATTCTGGCCAGGATGGCACCGGAGATGTTGTGCCACACGCTGAACAGAGCGCCCGGCAGGGTGGCGAGGGGATATTGCGCAAAATGCACGGTGGCAAGCGACGTGGCCAGTCCCGAATTCTGCATCCCCACCTCGATAGAGACGGTGCGGCACTTCCTGGAGTCCATCCTGAACAGCCGCGCGGCGCCGTAGCCCAGCGCATATCCCAGCAGATTGTGCAGCACCACCACGCAGAGCACCAGCAGGCCGCAGTCCATGATTTTCGCGGCGTTATTGCTGACCACCGCGCCCACGATGGCCACGATCGCCAGTGTGGAAATCAGCGGCAGCAGATCGGCGGCGCCGTCGGCAAACCTGGGGAAAAAGCGGTTGATGACGAATCCCAGCGCAATGGGGATGATGACCACCTGCAGAATCGAAAGAAACATCGGCAGCAGCCGCACATCCACCGATTCACCGGCATAGAGATAGGTGAGCAGCGGCGTCATTATGGGGGCGAAGACGGTGGAGACAGCCGTCATCCCCACAGAGAGCGGGACGTCGCCCTTGGCAAGGTAGGTGATGACATTGGACGAGGTGCCGCCGGGGCAGGTGCCCACAAGTATCACCCCCGCGGTGAGCTCGGGCGAGAGCCCGAAGACGCGCGACAGCGTCCAGGCCAGCAGGGGCATTATGCTGAATTGCAGCAGAAAGCCTATGCACACGTCGCGCGGATGTGTGAACACGACTTTGAAGTCGGCGGGTTTGAGGGTCAGCCCCATTCCGAACATCACTATGCAGAGCAGATAGTTGATGTAGCCGGTTTTGATGAAGCTCACAGCGCCGGGCCGCAGCAGGGCCAGCAACGCCATCGCGATGACTGTCACCGCCATATGTTTGCCCACGAATCGGGACAGTTTTCTGAAGAATTCCATATCGGGCGCAAAGCTACAAAAAGATTCCGGCTTATGCGTATGGCCGGGTTTCCGGCGGCCGGCAGGC
>CAZIFT010000095.1:0-1554 GCA_964538395.1 uncultured Muribaculaceae bacterium | reverse complement strand
GGCTGGCGGAGTAGGAGAGCGCGCGGGCGCTGCAAATTCGGGGGCGGTTTCGCGACGGCGTATGAAAAGATTTGTTAAATTCGCGCGGCTTTTGGAAAGGCCGTGCGGCCGGCGGGAATTGCGTGACGCCGCCAGGCCATATGGCGGGCTGCAGGGGCGGCCTGCCGGATTTAAACGAATCGTCGGATGAAGAACGGAAAAGTATTGATCGGACATCTGTCCTGCTTTGTGGCCTATGCCATATTCGGTGTCAACATAATCACCACCAAAGACCTGACCTCCGGTCATCTGCTGTCGCCGATCGCCATCTTCTGCCTGCGCTCATTCTTCGCCGGCATGATTTTCTGGGTCCTCTCGCTGCTGCGTCCCGCCGAAAAGGTGGCCCGCCGCGACCTCCCCAAGATTCTGCTGGCCTCGCTGCTGGGATTCTTCATCACCCAGATGACCTTCCTCATAGCCAGCCCCATAATCACGCCCATGGGCTGGTCGGTCGTGAGCTCCGTGACCCCGATTTTCACCATGATAATAGCGGCCATAGCCCTGAGGGAGCCCATCACCGGCAAGAAAGTGTCCGGCGTGCTGCTCAGCTTCTTCGGCATAGTCTTTCTGATTCTGACCAGCAAGACCTCGTCGTCCGGACCCGAAACATCTTCGGTGCTTGGCTATGTGCTGGCCGTGATGAACGGACTCGCCTTCGCGCTCTATCTGGGCATATTCCGTCCCGTGCTGGAGCGCTATTCTGTGGTCGCATTCATGAAATGGATTTTCCTCTTCGCCTTCCTGATGGCGGTGCCGTTCTCGGCGCGCGAGATCGTCTCCTTTGACTTCTCGCAGGTCAGCGGCAGCTTCATCTTCGAGCTCAGCTATCTGATAATCTGCGCCACCTTCATCGCCTACTTCCTCATCCCCGTGGGACAGAAGTACATAAGGCCGACCCTGGTCAGCATGTATTCCTATCTGCAGCCGCTCATAGCCATCACCATAAGCATAATAATCGGAATGGACACCCTCACATGGCCCAAGATTCTGGCCACCTTCGCGGTGCTGGGCGGCGTCCTTCTGGTCAACTTCTCCAAGTCGGCCTCGCGGACCGATGACGGTCAGTCCGAATAGACCAGGGCCGCGATTTCCTCAAGATATCTGCTGTCGGTGCCGTCGAAGGTGCCCAGTTCCCGGCTGTCTATGTCCAGGACAGCCATGATCCGGCCGTCCAGGCGGCAGGGGACCACTATTTCGCTGCGGCTCTCGCTGGAGCAGGCGATGTGGCCGGGGAACTTCTCCACGTCGGGGACGACCACCGTGCGGTCTTCGGCCCATGCAGTGCCGCAGACTCCGCGCCCGCGGGCTATCCTCATGCAGGCTACAGGCCCCTGGAAGGGCCCCAGCACCAGTTCTCCGTCCAGGACGCGGTAAAATCCCGTCCACCAGAATCCGAATTCCGAATGCAGCATCGCCGCCGTGTCGGCCATCCTGCAGACCAGGTCCCGCTCGCCTTCGAGCAGGGCCCGGATCTGCGGGACCAGCGCCTGATATTTCTGTTCTTTGGTCATGTCG
>CAZIFT010000094.1:0-3897 GCA_964538395.1 uncultured Muribaculaceae bacterium | reverse complement strand
GCCAGCCTACAGCTTGCGGTTCTTGTAGGCCTCGATGACGGGCGGGATGATCCGCTCATAGGTCTCGCTCTTGAAGAGAGGAGACGAAATGATGAAGTCGGCCGTGCTGCGGTTGGTGGCGAAGGGAATGTTGTAGAGCGAAGCCAGACGGACAAGGCCCATGACGTCGTTCTGATGGCCCTGCATGATGAGATGGTCGCAGAAGAACACCAGCATGTCGATCTTGCCTTCGGCAATCATGGCGCCGATTTCAGCGTCGCCGCCCAGAGGTCCGCTCAGAAGACATTGAACCTTAGGCGCCTTGTCGCCGAGCTCCTCCTTGAGAGCCTCCTCCACGAGCCTTCCGGTGGTTCCGGTTGCATAGAGAGCCTTGTCGCTCAGAGAGCCGGCATTGAATTTCGACCATTCCACAATCTCCTTCTTCCTGGAGTCGTGGGCCACAATTGCGATTGTCTTGATCATGTTACAGGGTTTTGGCAAAGATAAGTATATTTGGCGAGAATTGAATTTGCAATCATGAGACGCAGCGACAGAGAAATGACCGCTCCCGAAGACCTCCTGAAGGTCCTTGAGGAGGGAGAGGTGTGCCATCTGGCACTTAACGACGGCGAAGAGGGCTATCCGTATATGCTTCCGGTGAACTATGGCTTCAGCGTGGACGGAGACGGAACCGTCACGCTCTATTTCCATGGAGCCATGCAGGGCCATAAGTACGACATAGTGGAGCGCGACCCCAGGGCCAGCTTCGAGATAGACTGCGGCCGCAAGCTCATCTTCGACGACTCAAGAGGCTACTGCACGATGGATTTCCGCAGCGTCATAGGCCGCGGCAGAATAGAATTCATAGAGGACAGGGACGCCAAAATCCGGGCGCTCACGGCCATAGTGGACAAATATCACCCGAAGGAGCATTTCGAATACAGCAAGGCCGCCGTGGACAGGACCAGGGTGATGAAGCTGACCGTGGAATCTATGGTCGGGAAGAATAAGGCCACGAAGTCCGTCCAGCCGGGTTCCGGGAAATAGAACCGGCTAGTCGCCCAGGGCGCTGATGGCATCGGCGACGGCTTCGAGAAGCCATTTCGGGGTGGAAGTAGCCCCGCACACGCCCACGCGGTCCCCGTCGCGGAACCAGCTTCTGTCCAGCCCCTCGGGCGAAACTATGTGATGGGTCCTCGGATTAGCCTTCAGGCAGAGCTCGCAGAGGACCTTGCCGTTGGAACTGTCGGTCCCGGAGACGAATATTATCACGTCGAGATTCCGCGCGAAATCCGCCAGCTGGTCGTGACGCGACGAAACCTGCGAGCATATGGTGTCATGGACCGTGACCTCGCCGGCGACCTTTTCCCTCAGTATGGCGCCGATTTCGGCATAGCCCGCCGGCCTCATTGTGGTCTGAGAAAACACCTCGAGCGGCCCTGAAAGGCCTATGCGGCCGTCTTCCAGCGCCTTCAGCAGCATTTCCCTGTTCTCCACGACGACGGCGTCGCCGTCCACCTGGCCCACAAGCCCCAGCACTTCGGCATGGCCCACCTTTCCGAAAATAACCACGCTTCCGCCCAGCGGCCTGATTCTGGCATAGGCCTCCCTTATCCTCTTCTGCAGCCGCAGCACCACAGGACAGGTGCAGTCTATGAGCCTTATGCCGTTGGCCTCCGCCATCCGGTAGGTCTCCGGCGGCTCGCCGTGGGCCCTGATTATCACATCGGCCCCCTTCAGGGTGGCGAAGCGTTTCTTGTCTATGGTCACGAGCCCCTGCCGGCCGAGCCTCTCGAGTTCGGCCTCATTGTGGACCAGCGAGCCCAGCGAATACAGGGTGCCGCCCCTGTGCAGGAAGTTCTCAGCCTGCCCGATGGCTCTGATGACCCCTCCGCAGAAGCCGGAATGGCTGTCTATCTGTACTGAAAGTTTCATGCTGTTTCCGGGACTCCGGACTATTCATAGATGGTGAACCGGCCCATTATAAGTCCGCTCACCCAGACTGTCTCTTCGTGGAGCGTCATGTCGGAATTGTCCAGCACGAACGCGTCCTCTGCCCTTTTGAGAGGGGACATCTCGCGTCCGGAATCAATCCTGTCGCGTTCCTGGAGATTGTGGAGCACCTCGGCGAGGTCGGGATTCTGGCCCTTGGCCTTCATCTCGTCATAGCGCCTCTGAGCCCTGACTTCGTCGCGCGCCGTCACGAAAATCTTGAGCTGCGCGTTCGGGAACACGGCCGTCCCTATGTCGCGGCCGTCCATCACCACGCGGCCCTTCTCGCCGAATGCGTGCAGACGCTCGTCCACATAGTTCCTCACCATGGGGAGAGTGGCTATGGGGCTCACGGACGAGGACACCCTGAGGGTCCTGATTTCATTCTCCACGGGCCGGTCGCCGATGCAGACCCCCTCTTCCCTGCTGAAATGGATGTCCAGCGTGTCGAGGGCCGGGCGGAGCCTGCCGGTGTCTATTCTGTCGGTGCCCTCTATCATCCCGTTCTCGAGAGCATAGAGAGTCACGGCCCTGTAAAGGGAGCCGGAATCCAGATAAAGGAATGAGAACTCTTTGGAAATGAGCCTGGCAAGAGTGCTTTTGCCGGTCGCTGAGAAGCCGTCTATGGCTATGATTATGTCGGGTATTCTGATTTGCATCTGTACTCGTCCCGGTCTCTACAGCCGAGAAACAAAAATAGAAAAATTAATCCAATAAACATGTATTTGTCCGATATTTGCAACAGGCGTCCGGACGCCTTAATTTGAATTTTACATGAAAGTACTTGTCATAGACGATGAAAGGTCCATCCGCGGGGCCATGAAGGAAATCCTCATGGACGAAGGTTATGAGGTGGATGTGGCTGCCGATGGAGCCGAGGGCTGCGCGATGGCCGAGAAGGAGAAATATGATGTCATTTTCTGTGACATAAAGATGCCGGAAATGGAAGGCACTCAGGTGCTTGACAAGCTCATCGCCGACGGAGTCGAGTCTCCGGTCGTGATGATTTCGGGCCATGCGGACATCGACACCGCGGTCACCTGCATAAAGAAGGGCGCCTTCGACTTCATCCAGAAGCCGCTGGACCTGAACCGCATCCTGATCACCATAAAGAACGCCACCGACAAGGCCAATCTGGTGAAGGATAATAAGATACTGAAGAAGAAGGTCTATGGTCAGCAGATGATCGGCCACTCGGCCGCCCTGCAGCATGTCCGCGACCTCATAGAGAAAGTGGCCCCTACCGACGCCAGGGTTCTGATAACAGGCGCCAACGGTTCCGGAAAGGAGCTCGTGGCCCGCAGCATCCATCAGCAGAGCGCCCGCAGCCAGATGCCATATATCGAAGTCAACTGCGCCGCCATCCCTTCGGAGCTCATCGAGAGCGAGCTTTTCGGTCATGAGAAGGGTTCGTTCACTTCGGCCATAAAGCAGCATAAGGGCAAGTTCGAGCAGGCCGACGGGGGAACTCTTTTCCTCGACGAAATCGGCGACATGAGCCTTGCGGCCCAGGCCAAGGTGCTCCGCGTGCTGCAGGAGAAGAAGCTCACGCGAGTGGGCAGCGACAAGGATATCGAGGTGGATGTCAGGATTATAGCCGCCACCAACAAGAATCTTCTGGAGGAAATCAAGAAGGACAATTTCAGGGAGGACCTCTATCACAGGCTCAGCGTGATCCCCATCCGGGTCCCGAGTCTGGACGAGAGGAAGGAGGACATTCCGGAGCTGGTGAAGTATTTCATCAGCCAGATCAGCGCCGAAAGCGGCAAGACCGAGAGGGAAATCACGCCCGAGGCCATGGCCCTGCTGCAGGAGAAGTCCTGGCCCGGAAATGTGAGGGAGCTGCGCAATGTGGTGGAGCGCCTTCTCATCCTCGGCGGTTCGCCCATCTCCGCGCAGGATGTCCGGGACTATGTTCAGGTCTAG
>CAZIFT010000093.1:0-3974 GCA_964538395.1 uncultured Muribaculaceae bacterium | reverse complement strand
CGGACTATTCGCAGAGCCTGAGCGAAATCCTCATGCGGTCGGTGTCCGCCGACAGCACTTCCACCTTTATATGCTGGTGCAGCTTCAGCTTGCGCCCGCGCATCTGCGAGACATGCACGAGACCGTTCTCATGGATGCCTATGTCCACGAACGCGCCGAAAGCCGTGATGTTGGTCACCACTCCGGGCAGGACCATTCCGGCCGAAAGGTCGTCGATGGTGCGCACATTGTCGTCGAACGAGAACTCGGTGGCCTCCTGACGCGGGTCCAGGCCCGGCTTGGCCAGCTCCTTCAGAATGTCGTTTATGGTCGGAAGGCCGAAATCGCCCTCCACATACTTCGCAGGGTCGATCTTCGCGCACAGAGCCTGATTGCCGACAAGCTCGCTCGAAGACACGCCCAGGTCGGCGGCCATGCGGTCCACTATATGATAGGACTCCGGATGGACCGACGAATTGTCCAACGGGTTCTTGCCATCCTTTATCCGCAGAAAGCCCGCGCACTGCTCATAGGCCTTCGCGCCCAGACGCGGCACCTTCATCAGCTCCGGCCTCGACTCGAAACCGCCCGAAGCCGCCCTGTACTCCACGATCGACGCGGCCAGCGACGGGCCTATTCCGGCCACATAGCTCAGCAGATAGGGGCTGGCGGTGTTGACGTTCACGCCCACCGAATTCACGCAGCTCTCCACCACGTTGTCCAGCTTCTCCTTCAGCAGTTTCTGGTCCACATCGTGCTGATACTGACCCACTCCCAGAGATTTCGGGTCTATCTTCACCAGCTCCGACAGCGGGTCCATAAGTCTCCGGCCTATGGAGACGGCGCCCCTCACGGTGACGTCCTCGTCCGGGAATTCGCTTCTGGCGGCCTCCGAAGCCGAATAGATCGAAGCGCCGTCCTCGCTCACCACATAGACCCCGCAGCCCTCCGGCAGCTGAATCTTCTTCATGAAGTCCTCCGTCTCGCGGCTGGCGGTCCCGTTGCCTATGGCCACAGCCTGAATCTGATACTTCTCCAGCATCTTCGTCACCGCCATTATGGACTTAATCTTCTCATTCTGAGGCGGATGGGGATATATGATCTCATGATGGAGCAGGTCTCCCCTCTCGTCCAGACACACAATCTTGCAGCCGTTGCGGAAACCCGGGTCCATGGCCATGATCCGCTTCTGGCCCAAAGGCGAGGCCAGCAGCAGCTGACGCAGATTGTCGCCGAACACGTTGATGGACTCCACATCGGCCTTATGCTTGGCCTCGCGGAGCACCTCGTTGGTGAGCGACGGCGCCAGCAGACGGGCATATGCGTCCTCTATGGCCATGCGGATCTGGGCCGCAAGCTCCGACGACGGGCGCGGCTTTCCCTTGCCGAACAGATAATAGAGCTGGCCGCAGGACTTCTCGGGGTCCGCATCGATCTTCAGCGAAAGGAAGCCCTCCTCCTCGGCGCGCAGGACGGCCAGAAGCCGGTGCGGAGCGATTCTGGAAAGCGGCTCGGCATAGTCGAAATAGCCCTTATATTTCTGAGCCTGAGGGGAATTGGCGGCCTTAGTGGCTTTGGAGACGATGCGCCTGGAGCGATAGACCTTGCGCAGAGTCTCGCGGCCGGCGGCGTCTTCGCTCACCCGCTCGGCGATTATGTCGCGGGCGCCGGCAAGAGCGTCTTCGGCCGATGCGACCTTTTCACCGACATATTTTGCGGCCTCGGCGGAGGGATCGGCGCAGCGGAACGAGGACATAAGGTCGGCCAGCGGCTCCAGCCCGGCCTCTTTGGCGGCGGTGGCACGGGTCCTGCGCCTGGGCCTATACGGCAGATATATGTCTTCCAACTCATTGGACTCCACGCAGTTCTCTATGCGGGCCCTAAGCTCGTCGTCCAGCTTTCCGGCGGCCTCGACGGCTTCCAGCACGGTCTTCTTGCGCTTCTCCATGTCGGAGAACACGTCGGCCCAGTGCTTCACCTCGGAGACCTCCACGTCGTCGAGCCCGCCGGTCTTTTCCTTGCGGTAGCGGCTTATGAAGGGGATGGTGTCCCCTTCCTCAAGCAGAGAGACGCAGTTCTCCACCTGCCAGTCCTTGACCGACAGTCTGTCGGCGATATATTTCGTGTAGATCTGTTTCATAAGAAGCCGTTTTGAAAGATGGTCAGTCCTGAGAGAGTTCCTTGAGCTCGTCGCGGTAGGCGGAGAAGATCTTGGACTTGGACAGGAAGCCGATATAGGTGCGGTCACGCTTTATGACCGGGAGGTTCCACGCGCCCGTTTTCTCGAACTTGCGCATGGCGCTGTCCATGGGCTCGTCGTCATAGACATATTCCGGAGCCGACTGCATATAGTTGAAGACATGGCGGCTGCCGTAGAGCTCCTGCCGGAACATGTCCTTGCGGACGTCCTCCAGCGAGACATAGCCCTGGAGATGGCCGCGGGAATCCAGCACCGGATAGACATTGCGCGAGGAGTTGGATATGACCTGGACCAGCTCGCCCAGGGTGGCGTCGATCTCCACCGGAGTGAGGTTCTTCTCGATCAGGGAATCCAGCTTGAGCAGGGTCAGGACGGCCTTGTCGCTGTCGTGGGTCAGAAGTTCGCCGGTGTGCGCGATGCGCTTGGTGTAGATGGAGTATTTTTCGAATATGCGTATGGTGCCGAAGGATATGGTCGAGGTGACGATCAGGGGCAGGAAGAGGTCATAGCCGCCGGTGATCTCCGCAATGAGGAAGATCGCGGTCATGGGGGCCTGCATCACTCCGGCCATAAGCCCGGCCATGCCCACAAGCACGAAGTTCTGCTCGGGGACGGTGAAAGTGGACCCGGAGAGCAGCAGGTTTATGACGCGGGCCAGCACGAAGCCGGCGAGGGCGCCCACGAACAGGGTGGGGCCGAAGGTTCCTCCGACTCCGCCGCCGGCGTTGGTCAGGGTCATGGAGAAGACCTTGAGCAGCATGACCAGGGCGAAGAACACGGGCACCATCCAGGGCGAATGCAGCATACCGGCGAGGACGGTCTGGCCGTCATAGAGGGGCCGCTCGCCGTTCAGCAGAGGATGGAGGTCGGAATAGCCCTCGCCGAAGAGGGGCGGGAAAAGGAATATCAGCACGCCCAGGACCGCGGCGCACATCAGCCATTTCAGATATGGATTGCGGAACTTGGCCAGCCTGTCTTCAAGGCCTATGGTGGTGCGGATGAAGTAGAGCGAGCAGAAGCCGCAGAATATGCCCAGGAGCACATAGAAGGGCATGTTGATCATGCGGAAGGGCGAGAGTGTGCACTCGAACGGGAGGGTGTTGCCCAGCAGCAGGTAGGAGACGACGGTGGCCGAGACTGTGGAAAGCAGCAGGGGCATCATCGAGGTCATGGAGATGTTGAACAGCAGGATCTCGAGGGTGAAGAGGACTCCGGCCAGAGGGGCCTTGAAGATTCCGGCCACAGCGCCGGCGGCTCCGCAGCCCAGGAGTATGGTCATGCTCCGGTAGGACAGTTTCATGGCCCGGGCCACGTTGGACCCGATGGCCGCTCCGGTATAGACTATGGGGGCCTCGGCTCCCACTGAGCCTCCGAATCCGATGGTGAGGGAGCTGGTGAGGATTGAGGACCAGGTGTTGTGGGGTTTTATGCGGGATTCGTTTTTGGAGACGGCGACGAGGACTTTGGTGACTCCGTGGCCTATGTTGTCTTTTATCACGAATCGCACTATCAGCATGGCGAGGAGCATTCCCACTCCGGGATAGACCAGGTAGAGGAGGTTTTCCATGCCGGGATGGATCCAGGAGGTGAGGAGGCCTTTGATGAGATGGACGAGGGTGGTGAGGAGGACGGCGGCCAGGCCGCTGGCCACTCCCACAACCAGTGAAAGAATCAGGAGAAGGTTTTTCTCCGGAATCCTCATGAATCTCAGTTTCGCAATCCTCAGCAGTCGCATAAATGACAAGAATAGCCCCAACCAGGGTCGGAGCATCGACAAATATAAAAAAAAGAGGCC
>CAZIFT010000092.1:0-4169 GCA_964538395.1 uncultured Muribaculaceae bacterium | reverse complement strand
GGGCATGGCAGGGCGGTTGATTTTCCTGAAATGTTTTGGAATTAAGGAGGTATATGCATATATTAGCGGCTATATCGGCCTGCGCCGAAAAATAACCGCTGACCATTTCAAAACAATACTAAACCAGATCAACATGAAAAGCTTAAGACTTTTTGCAATCATCGCGGCGCTGACCGTTTGCGGAACCATGTCGGCCCAGAGCATCAACACTGTGAATGCATCGTATGCAAGATACTCATACTCAGCCACCGGCACTTCGCTCGGCGTGCACCTTTCCGGTGTCTCTGTTGGCGTTTCGTTGGCCAATCCGCTTTCGAAAGACCTTCCGCTTCTCTATGAATATGGCGCAAACCTTATGTATGCGACCAATAATGTTGCCGGAACAAGAACCACATTCGTGTCTGCAATAGTCCCGTTCAACCTGATGTGGAGATTCGATGTTGACAATCTTATGATTCTTCCCTTTGCGGGTCTCAACGTCACCGGGCACATAATCGGCAATTGCAAAGATACCGATGACTACGGAAATTCTGAATCATATAGCCTCTTCGGGGATGACGAATACGGAGATGGCGCCAACCGTTTCCAGCTGGGCGCCCAGGTGGGAGCGAAGGCCATAATCGCAAGCAAATACATGTTGGGCGTGACTTATAGCCCTTATCTGACAAAACTTGAAGAAGGAACATCATCCAACCTTCTCCTCATCTCGCTGGGCCTGGTGTTCTGATGACCGCCGGCAGTGAGTGAAACATAAAACAAAGGCAGACCAAAACCGATTGGCCTGCCTTTTTTATTTCGCCGTGCGGGATCCCGAAGCGCCGCCGCGTGGGCTTATGAAGCTATTTGAGCTGAAGCTCGACGGGGCAGTGGTCGGAGCCGAAGATTTCGTTGTGGATTTCCGTGGCCGAGATGCGGCCGGCAAGGCCGTCGCTCACAAGGAAATAGTCTATGCGCCACCCGGCGTTCCGCTCACGGGCGCGCATGCGATATGACCACCAGGAATATTTCACCTCGCCGGGATGCTGACTGCGCCAGCTGTCGGCGAAGCCCGAACCCAGAAGCTCCGTCATCTTGGCGCGCTCCTGGTCCGTGAATCCCGCGTTCATGCGGTTGGTGGCCGGATTCTTAAGGTCAATCTCCTCATGGGCCACATTCATGTCCCCGCACACCACAACCTCCTTCCTGCTCCGGAGTCCGGTCAGATAATTCCTGAAATCGTCCTCCCAGCGCATCCTGTAGTCCAGCCTCCGCAGCCCGTCCTGAGAATTCGGGACATAGACGCACACCAGAAAGAACTCCTCGAACTCGACGGTGATCACCCGGCCCTCGTGGTCATGCTCGTCCACGCCTATGCCATAGCTCACCGAAAGCGGATGCTTCCTCGTATAGACAGCCGTGCCCGAGTAACCCTTCTTCTCGGCATAGTTCCAGTAGGACTCATAGCCCTCGAACTCCAGGTCCAGCTGCCCGGCCTGCATTTTGGTCTCCTGGAGACAGAACACATCGGCGTCCAGAGCCCTGAACGAGTCTTCAAAGCCCTTGCCGCAGCAGGCCCTCAGGCCGTTGACGTTCCAGGATATCAGTTTCATATATGGCTTATTCGAGAGTCCACTCGGGACCGTTCTTGGTGTCCTTGACGGAGATGCCCAGAGCCTTGAGATGGTCCCTGATGGCGTCGCTGCGGGTCCAGTCCTTCTCGGCCTTCGCGCGGGCGCGGTCCTCGAGGACCATGTCCATAAGCCCGCCTATCACATTCTTGCCCTCTCCGGCACCCTCTGCGGCATTCTCGTCCCTGAGAGCCAGAACGCCATAGACCACATCGTCGAAGAGCCTGACAAGGGCCCCCAGGTCCTCGGCGGAAAGCTTCTCGCCGCCTTCCTTGGCGGTATTGATCATCTTCACGGCCTCAAAGAACCATGACAGGGCTATGGGAGTGTTAAGGTCGTCGCACAGAGCATCATAGACACCCTCATGTATGGCCGCGACCTTCTCCGACACTCCTGCGGGAGCCTTGTCGGGAGCGACGTCGGCGATGAACTCGCCATAGACCATTGCGGGAGCCGGATTGCCCTCGGTTCCTTTGGCGAAGTCGGTGACTCCGGCGGCCTTTGCCATAGACCTGAGGTCCTCGGCGGCCTGCAGAATCTTCTTAAGTCCCTTTTCGGCGGCCTGCAGCGCGGCGTTGGAGAAGTCCAGCGTGCTGCGGTAATGGGCCTGGAGGATGAAGAAGCGGACGGTCATCGGGGAATAGGCCCTCTCCAGCTTGGCGTGCCTGCCGGCGAACAGCTCGGGCAGGGTGATGAAATTGCCCAGCGACTTGCCCATCTTCTGGCCGTCTATGGTGACCATGTTGTTGTGGACCCAGTAATGCACGCCCTGAGTGCCTCTCGACGCCACGTTCTGGGCGATTTCGCACTCATGGTGAGGGAACATCAGGTCCATTCCGCCGCCATGGATGTCAAACTCTCTTCCGAGATATTTCTCGCCCATGACCGAGCACTCCAGATGCCAGCCCGGGAAGCCCTCGCCCCACGGCGACGGCCATCTCATAATGTGCTGAGGCTCAGCCTTTTTCCAGAGTGCAAAGTCATAGGGATGCTTCTTGTCGCTCTGTCCGCTCAGGCTGCGGGTGCCTTCCAGGGTCTCGTCCAGGCTGCGGCCCGAGAGAATCCCGTAATGATGGTCCTGATTGTATTTCTCCACGTCGAAATAGACGCTGCCGTTGTTCTCATAGGCATATCCGGCCTCGAGAATCTTCTTCACGGTCTCGATCTGCTCGATTATGTGGCCGGATGCGCGGGGCTCGATCGAGGGCGGAGCCACATTGAGCATGCGCATGGCCTCGTGATAGCGGAAGGTGCAGGTCTGGACGACCTCCATGGGCTCAAGCTGCTCGAGCCTGGCCTTCTTGGCTATCTTGTCCTCTCCCTCGTCGGCGTCGTGCTCGAGATGTCCCACATCGGTTATATTCCTCACATAGCGGACTTTATAGCCGAGATGGCGGAAAAGCCTCTGCAGCAGGTCATAGGTCACGCCCGGCCTGGCATGGCCGAGATGCGCGTCGCCGTAAACGGTGGGTCCGCAGACATACATTCCCACATGTCCGGGGTGTATGGGTTTGAAGAGCTCTTTTTTCCGGCTCATCGTATTTGTAAGGAGTACTTCTCTCATGGCTTCTGTCTATATATCATGCGAAGATACATAATTTTGAGCTATCTTTACAGACTCAAACTACAGACACGGGAAACAACCAAATCTTATATATAATGATTATCAGCGGAAAAGAACTTTCGGCCAAGATGAAGGCCGAAATGGCGGAAAAAGTCGCCGGATTCCCGGAGAAATATGGCAGGGTGCCCCATCTTGTCGTGATTCTCGTGGGCGAGGACCCGGCCAGCCAGTCTTATGTGAAGGGCAAGGCTAAGGCTTCGGAGGTAGTGGGCATAAAGAACACCACCATTCTCCGTCCCGACACCATCAGCGAGCAGGAGCTTCTGGACCTCATCGCCCAGCTCAACGCCGACGACGGAGTGGACGGCATCCTGGTGCAGCTTCCCCTTCCCAAGCACATCAATGAAGACAGGATAATCTCCGCCATAGACAAGTCCAAGGACGTGGACGGATTCCATCCGCTCAATGTGGCAGCTCTCTGGATGAAGCAGCCCTGCACGGTGGCCTGCACCCCCAAGGGCATCATCAGGATGCTGGACGAGGCCGGTGTGGAGATTGCCGGCAAGAGGGCCGTGGTCATAGGCCGCAGCCAGATTGTGGGTCTTCCCGTGGCCAAGCTCCTGCTTGACAGGAACGCCACCGTGACCATCTGCCACTCCAGAACCAAGAACATCGGAGAGATCACCCGTCAGGCTGAAATCCTGGTCGTGGCCATCGGGAAGGCCAAGTTCGTGACCGAGGACATGGTGGCTCCGGGCGCAGTGGTGATTGACGTGGGAGTGAACAGGATTCCCGAGACCGGCAAGCTGTGCGGCGACGTGGACTTCGCAGCCATCGAGCCCAAGGCTTCGGTCATCACTCCTGTCCCCGGCGGTGTCGGCCCCATGACCATCACCTGCCTCATGGAGAACACCATCGAGTGCTTCCTCCGCAGGATTGCGAAATAATTCCGCGGCGACATATCGCCCGCGAAGGCAAATTTTATGGCGGGAGAATTT
>CAZIFT010000091.1:0-4226 GCA_964538395.1 uncultured Muribaculaceae bacterium | reverse complement strand
GTTGATGTTGCGGCCGCACTGCCGGCCTTCGCGCCGGGCCGAATAAAGGCTCCCGGTCTCATATGTGCATATGCCCGAAACCTGAATGTTCCCCGGTCTGACGCCGGCCCCGGCAAGCAGCAGCCGGTTGGCCTCCGGAAGGTCTATATGGTGCCCGGTCCTCATATCCCCTTCGACCCGGTCGCCGCCCCAGCCATAGATGCCGTCCATCGGAAAGCCAGCGTCCCTGAAAGCGCCGACAACCTCCTCGCCCACCTGAAAACAGCTTCGGCATATGCCCGGGCCTATTACGGCCTTCAGGCCCTCCGCCGACGTGCCATATTCCTGACGCATCCGGGATATGGCCGCCCGGACTATCCCGGCAAGCGTCCCCCTCCAGCCGGCATGCGCCGCAGCCACAGCCCTGTGCGCGGGGTCATACAGCAAGACGGGTATGCAGTCCGCCGTCCTCACGCCTATGGCCACGCCGGGCACATCGGTCATGAGCGCGTCATATCCCTCCAGCTCCTCGCGGGCGACGCCGGGACGGTCTATGACCGCAATTTCGCAGCCATGGACCTGATGGGCCTGCACGACCGGGCATGGCAGAGCCTCATCCCTGCCCGCGGTGAAAGCCTCCACCCCACCGCATATGTCATATCTTATCATGTCTGAATTTCATTATAGCAACTGAGCTCCAAGCACCTCCTCCAAACGCATCAGAGCGCCGGAGCGCTTCTTTATAATCTTGCCCATATCGAGAGACGAAACAAGCTCTTTCGTGAAATATCCTTTCTGATATGACCTTTTTGCCCTGGAGTAGAGGTCGGTTAATCGGGAAAACCCGTCATCCCCCTTCAGCGACGTCGGCACAGTCCTGATTTTCAAGAAGGTGCAGATTCCTTCCATATCATCAAGAATCCAGTCCTCAATGGAGCTTCTCACACCTATCCGTATCAGTTCCCCCACTCCCATCCGTCTTATGCTCTTTTCAAGCGACTTCCAGTCAACCATCAGCGGATTGGCCTTTTCGAACACATCGGTATCATAAGAACAGCAGACAGCCTGTATAAGGAACCCCCTTCTGTTGGCGTCCGGAAGTATTTCATTCTTGAGTTTTGCGATCAGTTTGCCCGTATACCTTGTAACCCCCTTCAGATTATATACGCTGCACGGAGTCAATGGCGTCCGACTATGCAGCCTATAGTAATCGATGAGCGCCTTGAAGAACACCTCGTCCGTATCCCCCTCCACAAACAGCACAATGTGTGCTGCAGATTTCCCGTTGACTCTGGCCATATCTACTGTTCAAAAAAGGCGCTGATTTTATCCGAATCATTCTCGAGGTCAAGCATAAAGTCGAACATAAACTCCCCGAACGTCAGTTCCATATCGGCCGCATAACGGTACAGGTACTTCAGCTTGGACGGATTGATTCTGGAGAAATGCGCAAGCCCGTCGCCCTTTGGCAGACCAAAGTACATCTGTTCCGGTCCGAGATTACGCATAAGGTATGGCGAATGGCTTGTCATCAGAATACTGGTATCAGAGGCATAGGAGCGCAGTGTGTCTATCAGATTTTCCATCAGGGCGGGATGCACCGAATTTTCTGGCTCCTCCATCATAATCATCGGAATATTCTGCTTCTGAGCGGCTATGCACAGAGTGAAGAGGAAAATCATCCTCTTGCTTCCGCTTGAAAGCTGGCGTATGCTTGTCGCCACGGAATTATGCCGCTCCTTTACCCGGATGTCATACAGCCTGCTCTGTCCGTCCGCCAGCGTAATGGCTTCCGCCGAGAACTCGCAAAGTCCGGGAATAAGCTGGACAAGTCCATCGGTCAGGACAGCATAACTCTGCCCGTCTGTCTGGCGGAGATGATATAGATACTCGCTTATCGTCCGGCCGCCCAATATATCTATGCCCTTATTGGCCTCGGGCGAGAAATAACTTTCCGGATTATCCAAAGTCTCGATGTTCGGGATAGAGATGCCGCATACCTGTCTTGCAATGCCGCAAAAGAATATATGATTGGAAACGGCGATTACGGGGAGTGCCAGCTGCAGGGAATTCACGTCAAACTTCCTGTTGCAACGCCCCTTGACAGACGGCACTATCAGGCAGTTGTCAGTTTTCTGGCGGCTTATGAGCTGCCTATAGCGGCGATCATGTATATTCTTGATTCTCAGCCACTCTTCCAGCACAGCCCCATCAGTGTCCCCATTTTTCCATGCGGCCTTGAACCCATACAGGAAATTAATTTCCTGCCCGTCCGCCATTGCCGTCCCGGATATCTCGAACAGGAAATCCTTCCTCAGGATGGCGATATTGATGGGGAGGGATGTGCCGCTCAGCATCTGCCTTCTTCTGGCTTCATCCGCATTGATGAACTGCAGTCCGAAGGCTATGGCCCGCAGAACATTGCTTTTGCCGTATCCGTTAGGCGCGACAAGGGCGTTCATGGATTCGAAATCCAGTCGGATATGCCCGATATTGGCGACGCCTTCTATGACAACACTATCAATAGTCATTTTAATGCAATAAAATTTGCGTTCAATCCCGCTGATTCATCACAAATATAGATATCTATCGACTAGAACGCAAATATTTTTGCAGAATGACAGCAAATGTTTTCACCGCAGCAGGCTCCGTAGCCGTCCCCGGGCCCCTCGATGCTTCGACAGGCTCAGCAACCGTCCAGGCAGGCGGGAATGCTAGAGAGACAGCCGGATGATGTCTTCGGGGAGAAGCGCGTTACCGATGTCATCATCGGGACGGTTCTTGAGAAACAACATGGGAACTATGGTGTAATTCCCTGCGAAAGGAAGCAACCGGGCCTTGTCGAGAAGCCTCTCCGTCAGCTTCGCGCCGTTTTCCCCGGCCGTCCACTTACACTCGCCGACCAGAAGACATTTCTTATCCAGAGACTCGGCCATAAGGTCAAATTCCATCTTGACCGGCTTGCCTCCATCGGTCACGACCGATCCCCACCAGCGGCTCGCCTTGCCATAAAGCACACCATTCAACAGATTTCCGGTCACGGCATCCCTGCATATCTTCTCCCAGCAAGCGCTCACATATTCATTAAAATGATTGTCCAAAGCCTGTTCGAGCGGCAGGCGGCGTCCGAGCTCCAGGAACGAGCGGTTCGGCACAACGAACTGATAATAAAACGAAAGAAACGGGTCGGCGATCCGGTAGAGGCTCTTCTTCGAGTTCTTCTCCTCGACACCGAACGGGATATCCCTGTCCAGAAATCCCAGATCGATGAGTTTCTTGAGCGGTCGGGAAAGATTGGTAGCCGGCTCATTGCATCTGGCGGCGATTTCGGACAGACGGCTGGCTCCGGTGCCGACATAAGACATGATGGTGGAGGTCTTGACAATGTCTTTCACATCATCCTGAAACAGCTTGGCCGGTTCCTCATAAAGAGCGGACTCCACTGAAAGGACATTATGCCACAAGGCTTCGCGCAGAGTTCCTTTGCCTTCCCTCAGCTCCCAATACCGCGGGACACCGCCCCACACCGAATATTCTTCAATGGCGTTTTCCGGACTGAGACTCAAGGCTCCCTCAATATATGCAAGACGGAGCGGAGAGAGTTTTATCAGTTCATCGGCACGGCCATAAAGAGGGGAAGACGAATCCAGAAATATCCCGTACATCATGTTCTGTGACGAACCGCAAACTACCAGATTGAATTTCAGCTGTTTTTCATCCAACAGCTTCTGAAGGACGGACGGGAGGTCCCCGGACTGTTCAACAAGATAGGGCAATTCATCCAGGCAAAGAGTAAAACGGCTCCGGGCGCGGAAATTAAGAGCACGGAAAAGAGTTTCCCAATCCGGATATTCCGGTTTGTCAAAGTCAGGAAACTTCTGAGCGATTGTTTTGGAAAGCAGGTCCCTCTGATGCCTGGCTTCAGAACGGTCAGCGAGAAAATACACGTCGTCCTCGGACAGGCATTTCTTGATCAGAGTCGATTTTCCGAGACGCCGCCGGCCATATACCACGACGAACGAGGGAGCATCACCGTCAAGAGCTCCTTTCAGACGCTTTATCTCTTCTTTTCTGTCAACGAATTCCATGCGAATAAATATTATGCTCTACAAACATAATGTTTTTGCAGCATAATTCCAAATCATATCCGATGCCGGAAAACAAACCCGGGGACCGCAGACAGGGAAACCATAAAGTAGAATGAGGGTCATCCGGCAGTCGCCTCCGGGACCTGTGCCGCCCGCGGC
>CAZIFT010000090.1:0-4365 GCA_964538395.1 uncultured Muribaculaceae bacterium | reverse complement strand
ATGACCTCACAAAAACAAAGGCTGGCCGGATTCCGGTCAGCCTTTTTGTGTCTGTGTCAACTCTTTGATCACCAATTGCCGGAGGTGGGGTCCTCGGCGGTGATGATCTTCTCGGCGGAAGTGAGGAAGAAGAGGGCGATCTGGGTGAAATCCATCTTGAGCTCCTTGCCCAGGCCGATCTCCTCCTTGGCCGTGGCTACATTATACCACTGCAGGCACTGGAAGGCCCTCAGATTGTTCATTCTCACTATGTCGTCCCTGCCGGGCTCGTGACCCAGATAGGCTTTAAGCAGGGCATAGGACTCGCGGTAGCCCACATTGCCGTGGCAGGCGATGTCATAGTAAGGGTCGTTCATTCCGGCATATTCCCAGTCCAGGACATAGAGCCTGTCGCCGGCCTGCACCAGGTTGGACGGCTGGAAATCGCAGTGGCAGGGGACCAGAGCCGCGGGCCTGAGCCTGTCATAGACCTCGCGCACGGTGTCCCTCATGCGCAGATATTTGTCCGGATGGACGAAGCCGTAGCCGGCGCAGAGCTTCTCATAGGACTCCAGCCTTCCGAAAAGGTTGTAGTCGTCGATTCTGATGCCGCTTTCATGCAGCCTGTGGAGCACATTGGCGCAGCTTTCGGCATATGGAACCACATCGACCGAAGAGAGGATGACGCCCTCCACATACTCGGCCATCTTCTCGCCGCTCTTCACGTCGAAGAACACCGTCCTGTTGTTCATCTCCAGCGGGTCCACGGCCTTGAGGGTCCTGTATTCGTTGTCGCGGTCCACGAACAGCTCGGCGTTCTTGCCGGGAACCCTGTAAGTGTATTTCTTGCCGCCGCATTCGATAACATATGTATAGTTGCTCATGCCTCCGAGCAGTCTGTTCAGAATCTTCACGTCGCCGTGGAGGATTTCCCCTGCACGGGAAACAATGTACTCTTCAATTTTGTCCATAATCAAAAAGGTCCCTGTTTCAAAAGCAGGAACCGGGGCAAAAATAGTCAAAAAAAATCAACCCCCGTTCTGAGCGTACATTTTTTAGCTAAATTTGCGAGAATATGAAATTCAACAACTAAAATTATAAACCGCATGGAACAACTTAAGAAACCGAACTACACGTTCGCTCTTATCGTACTGTTCGTCGTATGCTTCCTCATCGGATTCATCACGACCATGAACAACTCGATGATTACATTCTGCTCCAAGGCGTTCAACCTGAACGCTCAGCAGGGTCAGTATGTCAATACAGCCTTCTATGGCGCCTACCTCCTCAGCATTCCTTTCGCTCTGCTGATGAACAAGATAGGCTATAAGGGAACACTGCTTCTCGGTCTGGCCGTCTCCGGCGTGGGCTTTGTGGTGAACGCCCTCGGAATCACCTCCGCGGTCAATGCCGGAGCCAGCGTCTATCCCGTGTTCCTCGCCTGCATGTGCCTCGTGGCCTGCGGCGTCGTGATGCTCCAGAACGTGACCAACCCCTATGTGATGGTCCTCGGTTCCCCTGAAAAGGGCGCATTCCGCATGACTCTCAGCCAGGCTCTCAACTCGGTGGCCACCACCCTCGCCCCTCTCTTCATCACCTATGTGATTATCAAGGGCCAGGATCCCACCCCGTCCGCAGTGCCCGGACCGTTCCTCGGACTCGGAATCTTCACTCTCATAATCGGACTCATCCTGGTGGCCCTCAAGCTCCCCAAGATTGACGAGGCAAAGCAGGCCGAAGAGGCCGGCGTCCACCGCGAGTACAAGAGCAGCGTCTTCAAATATCCCCATGTCTGGCTCGGAGCCCTCGGTATCTTCATGTATATGGGTGTCGAGATCGGAGTGCCTTCCATGCTTCCCTATAAGTTCCGCGACCTTCTCGGTGAAAACTCCGACTACACTTCCATCGCCACAAGCTACCTCGCATTCTACTGGGGCGGCATGATGGTGGGCAGATTCATCGGAGCCGGCATCCTCGCCAAGTTCGAGCCCCGCAAGCTTCTTTCCGCATGCGTCGCTCTCGGTGCAGTCTGCATCCTCCTCAGCGCGGTGCTTCCCGGATATGCCGGAATCTATGCAATGATCGCAGCCGGACTGTTCCACTCCGTGATGTGGCCTCTGGTCTTCAACCTCGGCCTTCAGGAGCTCGGTCCCCACACCAAGTCCGCTACCGGAATCATCAACACCGGTGTCATCGGCGCAGCCATCCTCACCCCCATCATGGGTGTCATCGTGGACAAGGTCGGAGTCATCATCGCCTCCTGCTGCCTCTTCATTTTCTACGCCTACCTCATCTGGTTCTGCTTCAAGGGATCCAGGATAGGCCTGAGCAAGTAAGTAAAAACACTGAAGGCGCTCTCAGGAGCGCCTTTTTTATTTAAGGACTTTATGGACAAGAATTTTGTTGTCGGAATCGACATAGGCGGCCAGACCTCCAAGATCGGTGTGGTGGACGCCGACGGAAACATACTTGAAAGGACGGCCATAAGGACCGATACCTATGGTACCGATGCCGGCGCCTACATTTCGGCTCTCTCCGCCGCAGTGCGGGAGCTTGTGGCGAAAACCGGCAAGACCGGCCAGATCCGCGGAGCCGGAGTCTGTGCGCCCAACGGGAACTACTACACCGGCACCATCTCATATGCGCCGAACATCGCATGGGCCGCCGACGGCACCGTGGACTTCGCCAGAGATTTTTCCGCCGCTCTCGGCGGCATACCGGTCTCGCTGACCAACGACGCCAACGCCGCCGCAGTGGGCGAAATGACCTATGGCGCCGCCAGAGGCATGAAGCATTTCATAATGATCACTCTGGGCACCGGAGTCGGCAGCGGAATAGTGATCGACGGCAAGGTGGTCTATGGCTATGACGGGTTCGCCGGCGAGCTGGGCCACACCTGCGCGGTGAGGGACAGCAACCGTCTGTGCGGCTGCGGCAAGAAGGGCTGTCTGGAGACCTATTGCTCGGCCACCGGAGTCGCGCGCACGGCCCGTGAATGGCTTGATGCTTCGGACGAGCCGTCGCTGCTGAGGAAGCTTGAGACGGTGACATCGAAGGATGTCTATGACGCGGCAAAGGCCGGCGATGCGCTTTCCGTCCGCATATTTGAATACACCGGGCGTATGCTCGGGCAGTCGTTCGCCGATTTCATAGCCTTCAGCGCGCCTCAGGCCATAGTCCTGTTCGGCGGCCTGGCCAGGGCAAAGGAATTCCTTTACGGGCCTATGGTCGAGGCCATGAACCAGAATGTGATGCGGATCTGGAAGAACAAGGTCCAGATCATATTCTCGCAGCTCAAGGAGTCTGACGCCGCCATTCTCGGGGCATCGGCTCTCGCATGGGAGCTTTAGACGGTAAAAAGAAGGCTACCAGCCTTTTCTGACATTTTCGGCCATTCCGTGGGCGAGCCTTTCGCGCGCCTCGCGGGTGGCCCATGCGACATGGGGCGAGAAGATGATCTTGCTCATGTCTTTCAGATGCATAAGAGGGCTGTCGGCGGGCAGGGGTTCTTTCACATAGACATCCAGAGCCGCTCCCTTGATGAGGCCCTCGTCCAGAGCTCTGGCGAGGTCGGCCTCCACTTCGATTCCGCCCCTGCCGGTGTTGACCAGCACTGCGGAGCGCTTCATCATTTTGAACTGCTCATAGCCGATGAGCCCTGCGGTCTTTTCGTTGTAGGGCGCATGGATCGAGATTATGTCCGAGGTCCGGAGCAGCTCTTCCAGCCCCACGCAGGGGTAGTCCTTGCAGTGGCCCGTGCCCGAAGTCGAGTAATATATCACTTTCATGCCGAAGGCCTGTCCCAGAGAGGCGACCTTCTGGCCTATGGCGCCCATTCCCACTATTCCCAGCACCTTGCCCACGCTTTCCTCGAAGGGGTTGGACGGGTCGGTGTGGATCTTGCCCTTTGAATAGACTCCGGACTTCACATAGTTGTCATAGTAGAAGGCGTTGCCCAGGAGGTTGAGTATATGCATGAATGCGCACTGGGCGACCGCGTCGGTGGAATAGGCCGCGACATTTCTCACAATCACGCCCCTGCGGGCGCAGGCTTCCACGTCTATGTTGTTGATTCCCGTGCCGGCCTCGCAGATGAGGCGGACTTTCGGGGCATGGTCGAGGAATTCGTCATCGACGCGCACCTTGTTCAGTATCGCCACTTCGCAGTCCGTGCATCTTTCAAAGGACTGTTCTCTGGTGCAGTCCGGGTAGCATATGAATTCGCCCTGTGCGGCGATTTCGTCCATGGGGGTGTCGCCCATAGTGGCGGCGTCGAGAAATACGATTTTCATGTCTGTGCGTGATTAGCTGTCCGAAACGGTCTCCGGCCAGCCTCAAATATAGCAAATTTCCCCGAACCGCACCGGCGGTAAGACTCTGCTTCCG
>CAZIFT010000089.1:0-4448 GCA_964538395.1 uncultured Muribaculaceae bacterium | reverse complement strand
CCGGCGGTCTTTTAAGATGTCCGAGAATTCCTGGCCTTTGCCGCGTCTGCCGGCATAACGCAGCAGGCGGGATGCGTTTATGGCGAACGTGCTGAGCGCCGTATCAATCATATATTGCCATTCGCCCCCGCGCAGATAACTGAAGTCTTCATCGCACAGCGTGTCGACGAGTATTTTTTCCAGGCTTGGGGTGGGGACTCCGTCCTCTAAAACCAGCGGTGAGCCGGATATGAGGGGTTTGATGATGATTCCGTTGCCGGAGATGTCGACATAGTTTTGCATCATTTCCCAGGATGGCTTCAGATATACGTGATATTCCCTGTCCTTGAGCTTGTGAAAGAGGATTTCTGTCAGGTCTCGCGAGGCTTCCAGATAGGTCATCCCGTTGTGGGAAAGGTGGTGCAGAAGGGGAGAGAGAATTGTTCCTTTGTACAGGCAGAACCGTTCAGTGGGATACTGTACCGAGAGCTTGGAATACATTTTCCTTAATGATTCATCCGGCTCCGCTCTGAATTGCTGAAGCACGCCGCCGCGGGTGGTGTATATTCCTCTGCCTGTCCTGAACAGCTTGCCGTCAGAGGCCATTTTCTGGATGGTCCAATTTACCGTGGCGGCGGTGATGCCGTCCTCGACTGCGGAATCCCTTAGCTCGGATGCTGAAAAACTGTCTTTGTCCGAGGCATATCCGGATATGTATTGCTCGCATTTCGTCATGTCCCAAAGATACTATAAAATGTCAATAATTAAAAATATTGACAAAATATAGTTAATCCATGGTTGTGAGCATTTGCTTCAAGAGGCCGTCGAGTAGATGCTTTTTTCAAAACCACATTCCTCAGAAATGATTACATAGCTGATACTGCTGCAGGGGTGAACGACAGGCATCACAAAACTGGCGGAATACGCAAAATGCGCACTTGGTCAGTTACATTGCTGTCCGGAGAGATTTTACCATAGGGTGGGGCTTAAGCAAGACATGACCTGCTGATTGCCAAGTCAATTGATTGCCGCGAAGAGCTGCTCTGCCGTCACTTCGCTATGTACGAGACTTGAATTGATGCCTTGGGCCACTCCATATGGGGTGATGAAGGTAAATACCGGAGTGTTTCTTATATTCTCGTCCTCCATGAACAGCTGCCGTCTCTCGTGAAGCTGTGTTGCATAATCTTTGGTTATGTTGTATCTGTTTCCGGCAAATTTCATCTCTACAAGATGTATCACCTTGTCGGCCCGTTTTATGACGAGGTCTATCTGCGCTCCGCGCTTTTCTTCGCCCTTGGCCGTGATATGGCGCCAGGCAGATGCCTCGGTGGCGACCCCTGAAATACCCAGGCCCTGCTTTATCTGATTGAGATGAAGCAGGCAGAGCTGTTCAAAGGAAAACCCTTGCCAGGATGATATTCCACGGTCATTGAAATGATGTTGCCAATAGTGCTCGTCCTTTGAGTTGTTGCCGAGTATGAACTTGTAGTAAAATATTGTGTAAAAGTCGCTTAGGCGGTAGAGACTCATTTTGCTCCCGTTGCCGTACTGAGCATAGGAAACGATGAAATCACATCTTTCCAGATTGTCCAGCAGTCTTGAAAGTCCGCCCCCGCTAAATCCCGTGCCTTTTTCTATCTCCGAGCGCATATAACCCTGTCTTTTCCCTGACAGGAATTTCACGATTGCTATATATCTGTCGGCTTTTGAGAACAGGGCGTTGTAGAGTTCTTCGAACTCGCCAGAAAGCTCACCTCCTCTTCTGAAAAACAGATAATCTATATTGTCCGGGAGACTCAGGTCCGGGCGGAGAAGGCTGAGATAGTAGGGTACACCGCCTAAAATCATATAACACTGCATGATCTGATATTCATCCCATCCGATTCCGTGATCCCTTAAATATTCACGGCATTCGCTCAAATAAAACGGGCGCAGATATATCTTGTGTGTGAGCCTGTTATGAAGTCCGCCCTGATTATCCTCTAGTTTTTCCTTCATCCAGCTCGTTGCGCTCCCGCAGGCCACGAAAACGATATCGTCTCTGTTTTGGATCCAGTTCGCCCAAAAGTATTCCAGTTCATTCAAAAACTCGCCGCCATGTGTGTCCATCCATGGCATCTCATCGAAGAAAATGATTTTTCTCTCTTCCTTGCAGCCTTCAAGGTAAGACTCCAGCCTCAGAAAAGCATCGTGCCAATTTTCAATCTTCGGAATTGAGTCGTCTTGGCTATACCGCATCAGGGCTTCCCTGAAGTTTTGAAGCTGGATTTTTTTAGATTGTCTGTGTGCCCCGACATAATGGAAACTGTATTTGTCTTCGAAAAAGCACCGGACAAGAAATGTCTTTCCGATTCTGCGCCTCCCGTAAAGCGCAATGAACTCAGAGCGGTCAGACTTGACCGCCAATTCCAGTTCTTTCCATTCTTTTTCGCGACCTATGAGCCTTTCCATATGCAAAGTTGTTATGCCTGCAAAGATAATAATTCGAGGGAGCGAAGCAAGGATTTTTGTCCAAATCTCGAATTTTTGGATGGATTTGGGCGAAAATCATTGAATTTTTGTCCAAATCTCAAATTTTTGGATGGATTTGGGCAGTTTGCCTGTTATGCCTGCTTTTGGCGGTCATCGCAGAAGGGCGGCCAAACAAGGCTAGGCTGATCAACATGGCTAACCTGATGACCAAACATGGACAATCATGACCAGACAGCTGGTCAAACTGTCGCCGGGCGCTTGCGGTTGTGGGAAAGATGCGCTATTTTTAACCATAAGCAAAAAACATCATGAGGAAGAGAGTTGCATTTATGCTGATGCTGGCGGCGGTGGCCGTCGCGGGTTGCGGATTTTTTCCGGGCGACGACGGGACCCCGAAGGGATATGTGCGCTACTGCGTGAAAATGCTTGACCGGCAGGCCCTCCATGCCGATTCGCCGGAATGGGCGGAATGCCGGAAGGCCGTCCTGGCCGAAGCGGGGGAACTGTCGTCTATGGATGAGGCCCATGATGCCGTTTCGAGAGCCGCCGCAGTCGCCGGCGGAAAGCATTCGCGCCTCGTCCCGCCGGTCCGGGATACGCTTTCCTATGACGAGAAGGCCCCCGAAGCCGAGCTGCTGGAGGGGAACATCATCCGCATGGCCCTGCCGGCCCATTCCGGAGTCCGCGTGTCCGATTCCCTGTATATGCACACGATTCTGGACTTCCTGCAGGAGCACACGGATGCCGCCGGGGCGGTGCTGGACCTCAGGGGCAACGGGGGAGGCGACATGTATCCCATGATAGCCGCCGTCTCGCCGCTCATTCCGGACGGAATCATCCTCCGCTTTCAGGGCCGGAAACGCACCTCGCCCGTCTCGCTGGAATATGTGATGCAGACGGAGGGCCTGTCGCCGGAGTCGGTGAAGAAGCTGCCTTCGTCTATGCCCATAGCCATACTCACCGACGGCGGGACCGGAAGCTCGGCAGAGGCCACGCTCCTGTGCTTCAGAGGGTTGGACAATGTCAGGACCTTCGGCGCGCCGACTGCGGGCTATGCCAGCGCCAATGTCGTCTTGCCACTGTCCGACGGCTATACGCTTCTGATGACGACGGCCTGCGACGTGGCCCGGACCGGCGAAGTGTTCTGCGACGACCCCATAGAGCCCGACCTCCGCACCGACGACCCGCTCGGCGAAGCCCTCAGCTGGCTCGCCTCCGCATAGGAAGGGCTATCGCCTATGTGAACCCTGGCTGGTTAACACTTCCTGAGGGAAATAGAATCTTTTTCGCTGAGGGTAGAATTTATAAAGAAAACGTGATAATCCCGGCCGGGACATATTTGGTTGGGGCAGAGAAGCTACAGGGCGAAAATGTTCACGAAGTTACATTTACTAAAACTATTTTGCTTAATAAACAGCTAGTAACCAATGAGGAATTCTGTGGCTTTTTAAATAAAAGCAAAGTGACGGCAGAGGGTAAACTTATCACTGCAAAAAAAGACGAAATAATAGTGGTTAAGAGTATCCGTCAAAGCATTGATTCCGGTGAATTTCTGCCCGTTATACAGAAGTATGGTTTGTCCGCCGAAGACATATCGCAGCTGGAAGGCCTTGGAGTATTTTATGATGGACAAAAGTGGGCTGTCGCGAAAGGCTACGAGCACTATCCAGTAACGAATGTAACTTATGCTGGAGCCCGTGCGTTCTTGGGATACGGCGAATTGCCTACCGAAGCGCAGTGGGAGTGCACATGTCAAGAATTAAAGCGCTGCAAGAAAAAGCAGTTGGACAAGCTAGTCGGGCAGGAGTCTCTGGCCGAGGATAAAAATGGGACCAATGCAAAGTTCTATAAGATGCTTTGCGATATAAAAGAATGGTGTGCCGATTATTATGATGAATACCCCGTCGAAGCGGTTACAGACCCCCACGGCCCGATATCCGGAGAATTCCGGGTGGTACGTGCGCTCAGTAGTCCCGATACGGATTGCTGCCCGG
>CAZIFT010000088.1:2278-4609 GCA_964538395.1 uncultured Muribaculaceae bacterium | reverse complement strand
TGAGCCGAGCCTGTCGAAGCGTCAAGGGGTTAGTCCTCGAGGCTTCAGCTGGCTCACCCCCGGTCTTCCAGGCGTTTTCTTACAGTGCTAAGTCGAGGGCGACTGCCTTGGACAGCCTGTATGGCCTAAGTGCTCGACTTAGAGCACTTTACGCAAGGCTTAAGTCGAGGCACCCTGCCACCGGTGGCCCTGTAGCGGGTCCTGCCTCGACTTAACTTTTCCAGGAATTGGGGTCCTGCAGGAATGGCCCACAATCTTCGGCACCGCCGCCTCAACAGACGGTCCCCGAGCCTGGAATCGCTGAACCTGTCGAAGCGTCGAGGGGCCCGAGGGGCGGGGTTCGGAAAAGTTTAGCTATCTTCGCAGTTTATTAATGTGGTTGGCCCCATAGAAGGGACTCCCGGAGCTTGTCCGGGATTGCCGGGAAGGCCGCATGAGACGAAGCCCGCGACGGGTGGACGGATAGGAAAATTAATCAGCTACAAGGAATTATGCCTGAATCGAATTTCATAGACTATGTGAGGATATTCTGCGCGTCGGGACACGGCGGCGCCGGATCCTCCCATCTGCATAGAGCCAAATATATCCCGAAGGGCGGACCCGACGGGGGCGACGGCGGCCGCGGCGGCCATGTCATACTGAGGGCCAACCCCCAGTTCTGGACTCTCATACACCTGAAATACAGGAAGATAGTGAGAGCCGAGAACGGAGACCCCGGCGGATCGGCACTCTGCAGAGGGAAGCAGGGCGAGGACATCTATCTGGATGTGCCCGTGGGCACCGTGGTCAAGGACGGCGACGGAGAGGAGACCCTCTTCGAGATGGTCGAGGCCGGCGAGGAGAGAATCCTCTGCAAGGGCGGCAAAGGCGGCCTGGGCAACAACAATTTCAAGAGCCCCACCAACCAGACCCCGCGCTATGCCCAGCCCGGAGAGGAAGGACAGGAAGGCTGGTTCGTGCTGGAACTCAAGGTGTTGGCCGACGTGGGCCTGGTGGGATTCCCCAATGCCGGCAAGTCCACATTCCTGGCATCGGTCACTTCCGCCAAGCCGAAGATCGCCGACTATCCCTTCACCACCCTTGAGCCGAACCTCGGAATCGTGCGCCACTACGACGGCAGGTCGTTCGTGATCGCGGACATCCCCGGCATCATAGAAGGTGCGTCGGAAGGCAAGGGCATAGGCCTGAGATTCCTGCGCCACATCGAGCGCAATTCGGTGCTGCTGTTCATGGTCTCCGCCGAAGAGGAGGACATCGCCGGGAGCTATAAGGTGCTGCTGGGCGAGCTCAAGAAATACAATCCGGAGCTGCTGGTCAAGGAAAGGCTGCTGGCGGTGACCAAATGCGACCTGGCCGACCCCGAGCGCCGGAAGCAGATCGTCCGCAGGCTCCCGAAGAAGGTGCCGCATTTCCTCATGTCGTCGGTCACCGGCGAAGGGCTCGAGGAGCTCAAGAACGGACTCTGGGAGGCTTTGAACAAGTAGCTCATGGACGGCGGAATTCTGGACAGGCTGATTGCGGCGGACAGGGACATGACCCTGGCCATCAATGCCTTGCATAGCGGCTCGACGGACTTGTTCTGGATGATGATGTCCGACAAGAGCACCTGGATTCCGCTCTATGTCCTCACTGCCGTGTTCCTTTTCTGGCGCCTGGGATGGAGGAAGGCTGTCGCCGTGATGGTCGCATGCGGCCTCACGATTCTGGCCTGCGACCAGACCGCCCAGCTCCTGAAATATTCGGTGGCCCGCCTGCGCCCGTGCTACAGCACGCCCAATCTGGCGGACGGCCTCAGGATTCTGGAGGGCAGGGGCAGCCTGTTCGGATTTTTTTCGGCCCATGCGGCCGATTCTTTCGGATTCGCCCTGTGCATATGCAGCGCGCTGAAGATGGACGGCGGCCACGGCAACCGGGGCTATAAGACGGCCATTCTGCTGTGGGCGGCGTTCGTCGCGATAAGCAGGGTCTTTGTGGGCAAGCACTATCTGGGCGACGTGGTCACGGGCACCGCAATCGGCTGCATTTACGGCTGGTTTTTCGGGTCTATGGCCGTGCGGGTCTCCGCCGCCATAGAAAGAAGACGGTCTATGGCCGCATCCCGCCGCAACAGCCTCTGAAACAGCTTCATAGACCCGCCATATCGGCATAGCGGCCAGCCCGAAGCAGAGCCGCCGGCGCACCGGCATCGGCACCGGTCAGAATCAGGCCCCGCCGCATCGGCATCGGCGCCGGTCAGGCCATAAGCCTAAATCAGCCGCATCAGCATCAGCGCCGGTCATAGGCCCGAAGCAGAGCCGCCGGCGCCAGCCAGACCATAGACCTAAATCAGCA
>CAZIFT010000088.1:0-2178 GCA_964538395.1 uncultured Muribaculaceae bacterium | reverse complement strand
CATAGGCCCGAAGCAGAGCCGCCGGCGCCAGCCAGACCATAGACCTAAATCAGCATCAACCCGGCCATAGGCCCGAAAATTTGCAACCCGGTTGCGGAAGCGGGGAGGTACTTTTGCGCATAGAAACATAATCGCGCATAGAACAAAATACCTCTCAATATGGAAAACGAAACCAGATCGGGCATTGTCAAGATCGCCGCATCGGCGGTGCTTCTTGCGGCGGCCTTCGTCATCGAAAAGACCTGCCCCGGACTCAAGACCTGGCAGCTTCTGCTGGTCTATCTCGTCCCCTATCTCATCTCCGGCCTCGAAACTCTGCATGAAGCGGCCGAAAGCATAGCCCACGGCGAAGCCCTGGACGAGGACTTCCTGATGAGCATCGCCACAATCGGCGCCCTCGCCATCGGGTTTATGCCCGGAGCGGAGAACCAGTTCGCGGAGGCCGTCTTCGTGATGCTGTTCTTCCAGGTGGGCGAGCTGCTCGAAGGCATCGCGGAAGGGCGGAGCCGCCAGTCGATTTCCGCGCTTATGGACATACGCCCCGACACGGCCAATGTGGAAAGGGACGGCCGCGTCGAGACCGTCGCGCCCGACAGCGTGGCGATCGGAGAGACCATAGTCGTGCGTCCCGGAGAGAAAGTGCCTATGGACGGAGTGGTGCTGGAAGGCTCCTCAAGCCTTGATACTGTGGCGCTTACAGGCGAAAGCGTGCCCCGGAGCATAGGCGTGGACGACGACATCATCTCCGGCTGCGTCAACCTCTCGGGCGTCCTGCGCATAAAGGTCACCAAGTCCTTCGGCGAATCCACCGCGTCCCGGATTCTGGACCTCGTGGAGAATGCCTCGGAGAACAAGTCCCGGAGCGAGAACTTCATCACCCGTTTCGCCAGGGTCTATACGCCCATAGTCGTGCTGGCCGCTCTAGCGGTGGCCTTCCTGGTCCCGGCCGTCACGGGCTGGAGCACCTTCCCCACATGGCTCTACAGGGCCCTGACCTTCCTCATCGTGTCCTGCCCGTGCGCGCTCGTGATTTCGGTGCCGCTGGCCTTCTTCGGCGGAATCGGCGCCGCGTCGCGCCACGGAATACTGGTCAAGGGCTCCAACTATCTGGAGGCCCTGTCCCGGGTGGACACCGTGGTCTTTGACAAGACGGGCACCCTCACCCGCGGAGTGTTCCAGGTGACCGCCGTGCACCCGGAAAAGGTGAGCGAGAAGGAGCTGCTGCACATCGCGGCCCATGCCGAGCGCTATTCGACGCACCCTATCGCCGTGTCGCTCAAGGACGCATATCCCGGAGAAAGCGACGGCTGCGAAGTGGGCGAGGTGGAGGAAATCGCCGGAAAGGGGGTCTATGCTAAAATCAACGGGCATGACGTCTATGTGGGCAATACCCGGCTTATGGACTATGCCGGGGCGGCCTGGAAGCCCTGCGAGAAGACCGGAACCATAATCCATGTGGCCATGGACGGCGAATATATGGGCCATATAGTCATATCCGACAAGGTGAAGGAGGACGCGCGCGAAGCTGTTGCGGGCCTCGCGGGCTGCGGAGTGGGGAAAACGGTGATGCTGACCGGCGACCATGAGGATGTGGGCAGGGCCGTGGCGGCCGAGGTCGGTGTGGACGAGTATCATGCCGGGCTGCTGCCGGCCGACAAGGTCTCGAGGGTGGAAGGCCTGCTGGCGGAGCTGCCCGAGGGCAAGAAGCTCGCGTTCGTGGGCGACGGCATCAACGACGCTCCGGTGCTGGCCAGGGCCGATGTGGGCATAGCCATGGGCGCTCTGGGCTCCGACGCCGCGATCGAGGCGGCCGATATCGTGCTTATGGACGACAAGCCCTCCAAGATTCCGGTGGCCTTCGGCATATCGCGCAAGACTCTGCGGATCGCGTCCCAGAACACCGCGTTCGCGATAGGCATCAAGATAGCCGTGCTGGTGCTGGCAGCCTTCGGCCTCGCTCCCATGTGGCTGGCCGTCTTCGCCGACGTGGGCGTGACCGTCCTCGCCGTCCTCAACTCCATGCGCACCCTCAAGCTCTGAGGGAGCCGATTGTAGCCAATCTTCCATTCCGTGCAAAGTAAGGCGGAGGCATATGGCCACAGAGGGCCCTGCAGCGAGGTGGCCATCCGCCGTAACGGGTTTTAAAAGTCGTTACCGCGGACAGGGACAAGCCCTGAA
>CAZIFT010000087.1:0-5211 GCA_964538395.1 uncultured Muribaculaceae bacterium | reverse complement strand
TACCTCTTCTCTCCGAAAGCGAGGTCTCCGGCATCGCCGAGACCGGGGACTATGTAGGAGTGGGAGGTCAGTTCTTCGTCAATGGCGGCGGTCCACAGAGTGATGTCGCCGTTCAGGCGCTTCTGCAGATACTCCACAGCATAGGCACTGGCAATGGGGCAGACCAGATGCGTATAGACCGGCTTCCCGAATCCGTAAAGCTTGTTGAGCGCGACGTCAATCGAGGCGCCCGTCGCCAGCATGGTGTCGGCCAGCACCAGCACCTTTCCGTCCAGGTCCGGAGATGTGCAGGCCTCTATGCTTATGTGGAATGACTCTCCGCGGTCATATTTCCTGTGGGCGGCGATGAATGCGGCACCGGCCTCGTCGAAACAGTCCATCAGCCCCTTGTGCAGCGGAAGTCCGGCGCGAAGTATGGTCGCGATGACGACTGACGAAGAGCATACGTTCATCCGGGCTATGCCCAGGGGCGTCTCCACGTCCTTCGTCTCATAGTCCAGCGTCTGGCTGAGCTCATAGCCGAAAATGTGTCCGATTCTTTCCAGATTGGTGCGGAAGCGCATCCTGTCTTTCTGGACGTTCCTGTCGCGCAGCTGTGCGACATAGTTGTTGAGCATCGTGTTCCGCTCGCCGAGGTTGATTATTTTCATGGTCCTGTGCGTTTCACACAAATCTATGAACATTTTTTGACGTGTCAAAATCCGCGCGGACCCGATTTAGGCGCCGGAAACCCGCCGTCATCTGGCGGAGACGCGGTTGTCGGCAAAGCTGAAGAAGGAGTCGTCGCTCACCACCACATGGTCCACAAGGGCTATGTCCACAGCCTCCAGGGCCTTTTTCAGCTGCCGGGTCTCACGGATGTCGGCCTCGCCGGGGACCGGATTGCCGGACGGGTGGTTGTGGACGAGGACCACCCCGTCGGCCTTTTTCTCCATGGAACGGGCCACCGTCATCTTTATGTCTATGACGGTGGCGCTGTGGCCGCCCCGCGAGAGCATCTCCCTGCCGGTCACATAGTTGGCCCTGTTCAGATACAGAATCCAGCACTCCTCGTGGTCCAGGCCCATCAGGACCGGCCGCATGGTCCGGAATATCACCTCCGGCCCGGTCACCGGGATCTTTTCAAGCCCCGAGCCCTCCTGCCAGAAGCGCCGGCCCAGCTCGAAGGCGGCCATCACCGATGCGGACTTCATGGCGCCTATGCCCGGGACCGAGCGCATGCTCTCCGGAGACATTGACGACAGCCCGGACAGCCGCCCGTCCGCCCTGGCCAGAAGCAGACGGGCCGTGTCCATGGAATTGAGACCGCCGCTTCCGCTGCGCAGAAGTATGGCCAGCAGCTCGGCGTTGCTCAGGGCGCCGGGGCCCTTGGCGAACATTTTTTCGACGGGGCGCTCGTCTTCCCCCAGATCCAGGATTTTCATGAACGGAAACTTTTGAAGACCGCCGTCCGCCAGGGCGATTCTCCCTATGCATGGCATCGCGGAAAGGCGGTCCGGATGCAAGGTAGAACAAAAAAGCCGCTTCGGGAAAAATGAAACGGCTAAGTTCGAAAAATCTTGAAAATCGGCCTTGGACAGGCCTGTGAGCGGGATTTACTTGCGGCTCTCAATCAGCAGACGCCCCAGTTCCGCCACATTGTCCACCACCGCGTCCGGAGGGAAAAACTCCGGGCAGGGGTTGTTCAGAGCGTCATTTTCGACCTTGCGGGCGGTGTCCAGAGTCGTTTCTCCCGAGAGCACCAGAACCCCCACCGCGCCGGCATTCCGGGCCATGGCCGTGTCCGTATAGATTCTGTCTCCCACCATCGCCACTTCTTCGGGGGCGAGCCCGCGCTTATGCATGATTTCCTGAAGCATCGTGGGGTCCGGCTTGCCCAGCACTATGTCCGGGGTGCGTCCGGTGGCGTGCTCTATGCATTTCTGGAGCGAGCCGCAGTCCACCAGTATCGTCTTCCTGTCCGTGGGGCAGACCCTGTCGGGATTGGTGGCGACATAGGGAATCCCCTGCGAAGCCCACCACGCGGCCCTGCACAGCCTGGAATAGGTCAGAGTGGGGTCGAACGCCACCACAAGGACGTCGGGCACGTCGTTCTCATCGTCCTCGCAGACCTCGAATCCGGCCTTGGTGAACTGTGAGACCATGCTCGGGGTGCCGAGCAGGAAAAGACGCCTGGCCTTCGGGAAATGTTCCTTTATATAGTCGATTGCGGCGAGCGAGGTCGTGTACATGTTGCCGTCGTCGGCCTTTATGCCCATTGCGGCGAGCTTTCCGAGATAGTCGGCCACCGATTTTGTGGGATTGTTGGTGAGGAAGGCATATCCGATGCCTGCCTCGCGCATAGAGCTCAGAAAACCGAGAGTCCAGGGGAAGATATTGTCTCCCAGATAGATGGTCCCGTCCATGTCCAGGGCGAGAAACCTCACCCTCCGCATTTTCTCTTTCAGTTCGCGGGACATCTCTTCCCCCCGGTAATATTCCATGCCATGAATAATTTCCACAAAGATACGCAAAAACCGGGAACGGAATGCGGAACCATGTCAGGATATGTTTTTTTAGTATAACTTTGCTCACTATTTCAAGAAAAATGAGCGGAGGCAAACTTTACATCGAGACATACGGGTGCCAGATGAACGTGGCCGATTCAGAAGTGATTTTCTCGCTTCTGGGCAAGGAGGGCTACGTCCGCACCGAAAACATGGAGGAAGCGGACATCATACTGGCCAACACCTGCTCTGTCAGGGACAACGCCGAGCAGAGGATATGGGGCCGTCTGGACGTGTTCGCCTCTGTGAAGAAGAAAAGGCCCGAAGTCATCGTGGGCATAGTCGGCTGCATGGCCGAAAGGCTCAAGGACTCGCTGCTGGACAGCCACAAGGTGGACCTCGTGGCCGGACCGGACGCCTACAGGTCCCTTCCGGAGCTGGTCAGCGCCGTCAGGCCCGGCAAGCCCCAGATCAATGTGATGCTCTCACGCGAGGAGACCTATGGCGACATAAATCCCGTGAGGACCGACCGCGGAGGCGTTTCAGCCTTCATTTCCATCATGAGGGGCTGCAACAATGTCTGCTCCTACTGCGTGGTGCCCTACACCCGCGGCGCCGAGCGCAGCCGCGACCCCAGGACCATCGTCAGGGAGGCCTGCGACGTGTATTCGCGCGGCTATAAGGAAGTGACCCTGCTGGGCCAGAACGTGGACTCCTATTTCTGGCGGGGAGAGGACGGTGACGTGAACTTCGCCAAGCTCCTGGAGATGACCGCGGCCATAAGCCCGGAGCTCAGGGTGCGCTTCGCCACTTCCAACCCGCAGGACATCAGCGACGAGGTCATCGAGACCATGGCCGCCCATGACAACATCTGCAAGCATATCCATCTGCCCGTCCAGTCCGGAAGCGACGTCATGCTCGAGAAGATGCGCAGGCGCTACACCCGGCAGTGGTATCTCGACAGGGTGAAGAAGATCAGGGAGGTGCTTCCCGGCTGCGGACTCTCCACCGACGTGATTGCCGGATTCTGCGGGGAGACCGAGCAGGACCACAGGGACACGCTCTCGCTTTTCGAAGAGGTCTGCTTCGACTCCGCCTTTATGTTCTATTACTCCGAGAGGCCGGGGACGCTGGCCGCGAAGAAATATAAGGACGACGTGGACATAGAGACCAAGACCAGGCGCCTCAACGAAATCATAGCCCTGCAGGGGAAATGCTCCCTCAAGAGCAACACGGCGGACATCGGAAAGGTGTTCAGGGTGCTGGTGGAAGGCCCCTCAAAGAAGAACCCCGGCGAGCTGTGCGGCAGGGCCGGCAACAACAAGATGTGCGTGTTCCCGGGCAAGGGCCAGAAGGCGGGAGACTATGCCATGGTGAAGGTCGTTTCCTGCACCTCGGCGACGCTGCTCTGCGAAGCGGTTACAGAATAGAAAGACATAAGAAAAACTGACGATATGACCAAAGAACTGAAAAGGGGCACGCTGTGTGTCCAGGGAGGCTACCGGCCCAAGAACGGAGAGCCTGTTGAAGTGCCCATCATTCAGAGCACCACATTCAAATATGACGACTCGGACGAGATGGCCGCGCTCTTCGACCTGAAGAAGGAAGGCTATTTCTATACCCGTCTCCAGAACCCCACCAACGACGCCGTGGCGCGCAAGATCGCCCAGCTCGAAGGCGGAGTGGGCTGCGTGCTCACCTCCAGCGGCCAGGCTGCAAACTTCTATGCGGTGTTCAACATCTGCCAGGCCGGCGACCACATAGTCTCTTCCAACGAGATCTATGGCGGCACCTTCAACCTGTTCGGAGTCACCCTCAAGAAGCTGGGCATCGAGTGCACCTTCGTGAATCCGGACGCTTCCGAGGAGGAGATCCAGAAGGCTTTCCGCCCTAACACCAAGGTCCTCTTCGGCGAGACCATCACCAATCCGGGAGTGGCCGTGCTCGACATCGAGAAGATGGCGCGCATAGCCCACAGGAACGGAGTTCCGCTCATCGTGGACAACACCTTCGCAACCCCCGTCAACTGCCGTCCCTTCGAGTGGGGCGCCGACATAGTGACCCATTCCACCACCAAATATATGGACGGAACGGCCTCGCAGGTGGGCGGAGCCGTCGTTGACAGCGGCAATTTCGACTGGATGGCCCATGCCGACAAATATCCGGGCCTCTGCACTCCCGACGACAGCTATCACGGACTGACCTATGTGAAGGCTTTCGGCAAGATGGGATTCACGACCAAGCTTGTGGCCCAGCTGATGCGCGACCTGGGAAGCATTCCCGCGCCGATGAACTCCTTCATCCTGAACCTGGGTCTGCAGACTCTGCATCTGCGCATGGAGCGCCACTGCTCCAATGCCCTGGCTGTCGCGAAGTTCCTGCAGAGCGACTCGCGCGTGGCCTGGGTGCATTATGCCGACCTCGAGGGGGACAAGTATCATGACCTGGCGAAGAAGTATCTTCCCAAGGGCAGCTGCGGAGTGATTGCCTTCGGTCTCAAGGGCGACAGGGACACCGCAATCAAGTTCATGGACTCGCTGCAGATGATCAGCATCGTCACCCATGTGGCCGATGCCCGCAGCTGCGTCCTGCACCCCGCCAGCCACACCCACAGGCAGCTTTCCGACGAGCAGCTCCGCGAAGCCGGAGTGGCTCCGGACCTCATCCGCCTCTCGGTGGGCATCGAGGACATCGATGACATCCTTGCCGATATCCGCCAGGCCCT
>CAZIFT010000086.1:0-5318 GCA_964538395.1 uncultured Muribaculaceae bacterium | reverse complement strand
GCCCGCAAGGCCTCCAATCTCGACCCTATCGAGGCTATCCGCTACGAATAGCCGTAGTTCATATATCTGTGATAATAAAAGGATGACTAAGAATTTTAGTCATCCTTTTATTGTATCTGCCCGGCTTTCAGGCGTCCAGCTGTCTGCTCCGGAGACCTTCGCTTCGCTCATCCCACCGCCGCAAGCGGCGGTCCCCCCGCTCATGATGCCGCGGGCGGCACAGGTCCTCGGAGCAGACAGCTGACGCCGAATCTGTTATCTAACTAAATCAGATGATGCGGTTCTGGCGCTCGTTGTAGGAATAGCCTTGGGAGGCGAGGAGACGGTCCATCTCGTCGCGGGGCGTCCCGTAGCAGTCGCAGATTTCGTCCAGATTGTCGAACTCCCCGTCGCGGAGGAGAAAATTGATCGATGACACGAGCATGGGGATATCCCCGAGCGGCAGATGGTCCATAGACATATATCTTATTGATTCATCATTTCTTCCAGAAGGGCAACGGCCTCCTGCAGGTCGGCGGCGAAAGAGGCGTGCTCCATCAGGAACCCGTCGCGCCCTCCCGACAGCCGCCCATAGACCCCTCCGTCCATGCCGGAAGCATAGGCCCCGACGGCATATTCGATGTCGTCCCGCTGCCTCTCGTCGGCGCTGCCCCTGAAGACATTCCATTTCTGGTGGAAGAAGCTATAGGCCTCCTCCATGCTGTCCCTGCTGACCCTGTTGTCCTTCATGACCGCAAATTTAGCAATAGATATGTAACAATAGCCGGCTTTCCGATAACGACATCTTAACATCCGGGAAATGTCCGTGTAACAACCCCGGACTACTTTTGCGGCCGAATAAAAGCAAAAGTATTAATGAAGAGTATCAGAATCTTGTCGGGTCACGGACTGAAATGGACTTTGTCTCTCGTCCTCATGTCCGGAGCCGCATGGACCGCAGACGCCGGTGTCGTGAAGGGCGTCATCAAGGACAGCCAGAACGGCGAACCGCTTGTGGGAGCCGTAGTCGTGGTGTCAGGAACTTCAAAGGGAGCCGTCGCCGACATTGACGGCACATACAGTCTGGATCTGCCCGCCGGCACCTATTCGCTGGTCGCCCAGTGCATAGGATACAAAGACATGGCGGAGGAGTCAGTGGCCGTGTCCAGAAACGGAGAAATCACTCTGGATTTCCTGCTGGACGTGGATTCACAGACGCTGGAGGCCGGAGCCGTGACGGCCGTCTCCCGCAAGGACACCGAAATCGCCCAGGTCCAGGAACAGAAAAGAAGCTTCGTGGTGCAGACCGGAGTGTCCGCCCAGCAGATAACAAGAACTCAGGACAAAGACGCTTCGGAAGTCATAAGACGAGTGCCGGGAGTGTCCATCATAGACGAAAAATTCGTCATGGTCCGCGGACTGTCGCAGAGATATAACAATGTGTGGCTCAACGGAAGCGCCGCACCGAGCTCCGAGGCCGACTCGCGGGCTTTTTCTTTCGACATACTGCCCAGCTCCCAGCTTGACAACATAGTCATAGTCAAGAGCCCGGCCCCCGAATATCCCGCCGACTTCACCGGTGGCTTCATCCTCGTGAACACCAAACAGCTCCCCGACAACAACGGCCTGACCGTCTCGGTGGGCGCCGGCATCAACGACCAGACCCATTTCCGCGATTTCAAGGCCTCCCAGGGCAAAAGCCTGGACTGGCTGGGCTTCGGCGGCGGACAGCGCTCGCTCAGCGCCGGCATGAAGGGCGCTCTGAACACATATGCCGGATATGACACCCGCATCGACGTGCTCGGCAACGGCCTGAACAACAACTGGAGCCTCCGCACAAAGCACCCCATGAGCGACCTGAAGCTGAACCTCAGCTACAACCGCACATGGAAGAAAGACAACGGACAGAAGCTGGGCCTGCTGGCAGCCGCAAACTATTCCAACACCTACAAGACCCAGCTCAACATGGAGAACTCCCTCTACGGCCCCTACGACACGTCCAACGACAAGCCCGTGGCCCTGAGAAAGGCCGTTGACAATCAGTACAGCAACGACGTGAGGGTCGGCGCCATGCTCAACCTCTCCTTCTATCCGAAAGACAGCCGCCACTACTTCGAGTGGAAAAACATCTTCAACCAGATATCCAAAGACCGTTATACCGACCGCGTCGGCTTCAACGCCCAGCCGGACAATATCAACGACATGGAATACTACTACTCGTCCCGCACCACCTACAACACCCAGCTGGCCGGCCATCACACCTTCACGCACGACCAGATTGACTGGAATGTCGGATATGCCTATGCGGGCCGCAACATGCCTGACCGCCGCCTGATAGAGCGCACCGACCGCACGGACGACACCATGGGCATATACAGAATCAACCGCGAGTTCACCAGGCTCGACGAGCACATAGCCTCCGTCGGCGGCAACTACCGCAGAGACTTCAGCTTCGGCGGATTCGAGCCCACGCTCAAGGCCGGCGTCTATGGCGAATACCGCACCCGCACCTACACTGCACGCGAATTCCAGTATGGCTGGCAGCCGGAGAACAACCTGCCCTCGGGCTTCGTCTTCTTCGACGACGTGCAGGACAATGTGCTGACCGATGCCAACTACGGCGCCGACAAGCTCTACCTCTATGAAGAGGTCAACTACCTGAACAACTACGGCGGCGACCAGACTCAGCTCGCCGGATATGTGGGAGTCAACCTGCCCGCAGGCCCCTTCAATGTCTATGCGGGAGCGCGTTACGAATACAACCGCCAGGTGCTCAAGATGAACACCCGCCAGTTTGAGGAAAGCCTGCAGGAGACCGCCTACGATACCGATGACCTGTTCCCCTCCGCCAACATCACCTACAAGCTGAACGACAGGCACCAGCTGCGCGCGGCCTATGGCAAGTCCATCAACCGCCCCGAGTTCCGCGAACTCTCCACATCGGTCTATTACGACTTCGACCTGGGCAGCAACGTCATGGGCAACTATGACCTGAAGCCCGCCTATATCGACAACTTCGACCTCAGATACGAGTGGTATCCGTCCACCGGAGAGCAGGTGTCCGTAGCCCTCTTCTACAAGCACTTCAAGAACCCCATCGAGTGGACCTACACCGTGGCCGGCGGCACCGACCTCATCTATTCCTACATGAACGCCAAGGGCGCCAACAACTACGGAGTGGAGCTCGACGTCCGCAAGAACCTCGACTTCATCGGACTCAAGAACTTCTCCTTCTCCTTCAACGGCTCCTGGATCAAGAGCAAGGTGGAGTTCGAGCCCGGAAGCAACAACATAGACCGCCCGATGCAGGGCCAGTCTCCCTATCTCATCAACACCGGAATCTTCTACAACAATTCCGACAAGGGCTGGAGCGCCGCAGTGCTCTACAACCGCGTGGGCAAGCGCATCATAGGAGTGGGCAACCGCTACGGCACCGACTCGGAAGGCTCGTCCCGCAACATCCCTAACTCCTATGAGATGCCCCGCAACAGCATAGACCTTTCGGTCGGCAAGAAGTTCGGCAAAGTGGAGGTGAAAGCTTCCGTGCGCGACCTGCTGGCAGAGCGCTGCCTCTTCAAGCAGTTCGAGAAGGTCACGGTGGACGGACAGCAGCGCACCATCGAAGAGGTGACCCGCAGCTACCGCCCGGGAAGGAACTTCAGCCTCACGGTGAGCTATGAATTTTAAGAATGAATACACACTTCAATAAAACAAAAAGACGTATGAAATTTGGTTTGAAAAGCTTGGAACAGGCCCTCATGATAGGCGCTGTCCTGACAATGTCCGCTGCAATGAGCTCCTGCACGAAAGACGATCCTAAGCAGGAAGAGGAGCAGCAGGAGAATCCTGAAGTGACTTATAAGGGAAATGTGGCATACAGCGACGGCATCCTGTTCGACGGAACCGATCTCGGCAACGGCACCCAGCATTTCCACTTCACAGGCGACGTCACCCTCAAGAAGGGCACCTATTCGCTGAAGGGCTGGGTCTATGTGGACGAGGGCGCAAAGCTCACCATCCCCGCAGGAACTGTAATCAAAGGTGAAAAGAAGACAATGGCCGCTCTCATCGTGGAGCCCGGCGGATATGTGGAAATGAAGGGAAGCAAGGACGCTCCCATCGTGATGACTTCGGAGCAGGCTGCAGGCCAGCGCCGCCCCGGTGACTGGGGAGGACTCATCATCTGCGGAAAGGCCGTCAACAACCAGGGCACGCAGCAGATCGAAGGCGGCCCCACAACCATCCACGGAGGCAACAATGACAGCGACAATTCCGGCGTCTATCAGTATGTCCGCGTGGAGTTCGCAGGCTATCCCTTCGACACCGACAAGGAAATCAACGGCATCACCTTCGGCTCTGTGGGAAGCGGCACGACCATCGACCATCTCCAGGTGTCCTATTCCAACGACGACTCCTATGAGTGGTTCGGCGGCTCGGTGAACTGCAAATATCTCGTGGCCTACAAGGGCTGGGACGATGAGTTCGACACCGACAACGGCTTCAGCGGCACTGTCCAGTACTGCCTGTCCGTCAGAGACCCCCGCATCGCCGACACTTCGCAGAGCAACGGCTTCGAGAGCGACAACAACGGCAGCGGCGCAGAGACCACTCCCTTCACCACCGCCACCTTCAAGAATGTCACTTTCATCGGTCCCAAGACCGCCAAGAACAGCGACTTCGTCAACTCTTCCGACTATATTACCGCAGGTGACGTGTTCCCCGACAACGGTTCCAAGCTCGGACGCTTCCAGTCCGCAATGCAGATCCGCCGCAGCAGCAAGCTGAATGTGGAGAACACTCTGGCAGTGGGCTATCCCGTGGGTCTCATAGTGGACGGCGAGAAAGGCAACACGGTGCAGTATGCCAAGGACGGCGGCTTCAAGCTCAAGAACATCATCTTCGCCGGAATGGATGTCATCGGCACAGACAAGAACAAGGAGTATTCCGACTATCTCTATGACTATGCCACCGGCACCAAGGACGAGTCATCGGTGTCCTTCTCTCACAGCTTCTTCTTCAGCGAGCCCAGCAACAAGGAAATGGCCGAGGCTGACCTGAACCTCACCGATCCCGAGGGAGTCGGCCAGAACTACTGCCCTTCGACCTCTCTGTCCGACGGCAACGGCGGATACATCGGAGCCTTCCGCGACTCGAGCGACAACTGGCTTGACGGCTGGACCAACTTCGATCCCCAGAACACTCAGTACTAGAATCTGAACCCCATACAAAAAAGAAGGCGGCCATTACTGGTCGCCTTCTTTGCTGTAGTTTTCCTGCATCGGCTGTCTCCGGAGGAGAGCTGCCGATGCTCTTGGAAGCGGAAACTTTTAGCGCATGCT
>CAZIFT010000085.1:0-5404 GCA_964538395.1 uncultured Muribaculaceae bacterium | reverse complement strand
CGGCGCAAATACTCAGCCGTATGGCTTGTGCCCCGCACAGCCATATCCTCGGGCGTGCCCTCAAACACCACACGGCCGCCCTCGTCGCCGGCCTCCGGGCCCAGGTCGATTATCCAGTCCGCCGCGCGGATCACATCCATGTTGTGTTCCACCACCACTATCGAATGACCCTTGTCCAGCAGCGCGTCAAACGACCTCAGAAGCTTCTCCACGTCATAGAAATGCAGTCCTGTGGTGGGCTCGTCGAAAATGAACATAATCCCGTCCCTGCCAGGCCGCGACTGCGTCCCGCTCATAGACAGGAAATAGGCCAGCTTGACCCTCTGGCTCTCGCCTCCCGACAGGGTGCTGCTGCTCTGGCCGAGCTTGATGTATGAAAGCCCCACATCCAGAAGCGGCTGCAGCTTGCGGGCTATCTCCACCGCTTCCTCCTCCTTCTGCGACCCGAAGAAATCCACCGCCTCGCTCACGCTCATGTCCAGAATGTCGTCTATGTTCTTTCCCTTGTACCTGACCTCGAGTATGTCAGGCTTGAACCGCTTTCCGCCGCAGGCCTCGCACACCATCGTGACATCGGCCATAAACTGCATCCCTATCTTCACGAAGCCCTCGCCCTGGCACTCCGGGCAGCGTCCGCCGTCCTGGTTGAACGAGAAGAACGAAGGGGTATATCCGTTTATTTTGGCATACTGCTGCGAAGCCATAAGCTTGCGGATGTCGTCATAGACCTTGAGATAGGTGACGGCATTGGAGCGGGAGCTCCGGCCTATGGGGTTCTGGTCCACATATTCGACCTGCTTTATCCTGTCCACATTGCCGCCGAAGCCCCTGAAAGTTCCGGGAAGGGCCCCCGTCTCGTTGAGCCTTCTGAAAAGGCCCGGATAGAGGATGTCTCCGACCAGCGAGGACTTGCCGCTGCCGCTGACTCCGGTCACGACGGTCAGCACCCCGAGCGGAATGTCCACGTCTATGCCCTTGAGATTATGCTCCATGGCCCCCTCCACGCGGATGCGATAGACCGGCCTGCGCTTTTCCCTCTCATAGCGGGCGCGCCTGCCGCTTATATACTGCAGGGTCAGTGACGACGCCATGTCCCCGGCCGAGATTTTCCCGGAAGGACGGCCCTGGAACATCACCCGGCCGCCGTTCACTCCGGCCTCCGGACCCATGTCCACCAGCATGTCCGCCGCCTTGATTATCTCCTCGTCATGCTCCACCACTATGACCGTGTTCCCTATGTCCCTGAGCCGCCTGAGCACAGAAATGAGCCGCTCGGTGTCTCTGGGATGCAGGCCTATGCTCGGCTCGTCCAGAATATACATGGACCCCACCAGCGAACTGCCCAGCGCGGTCACCAGGTTCACCCTCTGGCTCTCGCCTCCGGAAAGGGTGTTGCAGTGGCGGCTCAGCGTGAGATAGGAAAGCCCCACGTCGCAGATGCATCTGAGCCTGGACATTATCTCCTCTATGGCCTTGCCGCCCACTTTCCTTTCATTTTCCGTAAGTTCCAGATTCTCAAAGAAAGACAGCAGGTCGGTTATGTTCATGCTCAGAAGCTCGTGGATGTTCTTCCCGCCCACCTTCACATAGAGGGCCTCCTTCCGCAGGCAGCTGCCGTGGCAGTCATGACAGGTGGTGCGGCCGGAAAAGCGGCTGAGCATATACTTGAACTGTATCTTGTAGCGGTTGGCCTCGACCTTCTGGAAGAACTCGTCGAGACCATAGAGCGTCGTGGCCTGATCGCCGGTGTGATGGCCCTTCCATATCAGGTCGCGGGCCTCCTGCGGAATCTCGCACCACGGGACGAACACCGGAATCCCGTATCTGTCAGCCACTTCGACCAGATGGTCCTTGAACCAGCCCATCTTCTCGCCTCTCCAGCAGGCTATCGCCCCGTCATAGATGCTCTTTGACTTGTCCGGAATCACCAGGTCCTCGCTTATGCCGATTATCTTTCCGAGTCCGCCGCAGGTCGGGCAGGCCCCCAGCGGGCTGTTGAAGCTGAAAAGATATTCATCGGGCTTTCTGAACACTATCCCGTCCGCCTCGAAACGGTTGTCGAAGCGCTTCATCGCCTCGGCGCCGTCCTTCTCGGTGCGGACATACATGGTGCCATGGCCTATGCTGAAGCAGTTCTCCACCGATGAGCGCAGCCTGGTCTCCATGTCGTCATCTTCGGAAAACGGCAGCCTGACCCTGTCCACAAGCAGATAGAGCTCGTCGGGATAGCCGGCCTCTCCGGCCTGCATTACATCCTCGATCCTGAGCATGCCGCCGCTCCACAGCCTGGAATAGCCCTGCTCCTTGAGGGAAAGCATAAGTTCCACCCTGTCGCTGCGGTTCTTCCAGTCCAGGTCGGCCAGGAGATATGCGGCCGACGCGCCGCTTTCCCGGATATATGCGAGCACGTCGTTGGCGGTCTGGCACTTCACCTCCACTCCGCTGACAGGAGAATAGGTCCTGCCTATGCGGGCGAAAAGCAGGCGCAGATAGTCATAGATTTCGGTGGCGGTGCCCACTGTGGAGCGCGGGTTCTTGACATTCACCTTCTGTTCTATGGCTATGGCCGGTGGAAGGCCCTCGATCATGTCCACATCCGGCTTAGACATCCTGCCCAGGAACTGGCGCGCATAGGAAGAAAGGCTCTCGGCGAAGCGCCTCTGGCCCTCGGCGAAAAGCGTGTCGAAGGCGAGCGACGACTTGCCCGACCCGGAAATGCCCGTCACGACGACAAGCTTGTTCCTGGGTATCTCCAGACTGATGTTTTTCAGATTGTTGGATTTCGCTCCCCTGATTATGATATTCCCTTCCTGAGGCATCGCATGAATGAAAATGACCCATAAAGTTACCATAAAAAGATTATATTTGCTTCCCGATGCCGGCAAAACTGAAATATGCATTCGCAGTCGCGATGCTGCTGACACTGGTGCAGTTTCTCTGTCCCGCCCAGAGCACGAGAGTGAAGGGTCGCGTGACCGACATAAGCACCGGTGAAGGGATTCCCTTCGCCGGAATCTATTTCATGGGGTCCACGGTGGGGACGAGCTCCGACATGGACGGCTACTACTCTCTGGAGACCAGGGAGGACGTCTCCGACACGCTCTGCGCCACGATTCTGGGCTATGACAGCGGGCAGGCCACGGTCAGGAAGGGGGCCTATCAGGAAGTGGACTTCGCCCTGAGCCTGACGGAGAACGACCTGACTGCAAGCGTGGTGAAGCCCGACGACCGCAGGGTGAGGCGGATTCTGGACTCGCTGGACGCCCGGCGGCCGCTGAACAATCCGGAGAAGAGGAAGGCATGGCAGTGCGATATCTATAACAAGATGGAAATCGACCTGACCAACGCCGACGAGCAGATCCGCAGCCGGCTCCTCCGCAAGAATTTCGGCTTCGTGTTCGACTATATGGACACTTCGGTGGTCTCAGGAAGGCCGTTCCTGCCGATAATGATTTCGGAGACGGTGTCGAAGAGATATCACAGCGAGGATCCGCAGGTGGACAGGGAGGTCATCGAGGCCAGCCAAATCTCCGGCCTTGAAAACGACAACATGGTCTCGCAGTTCACCGGGAGCATGCACCTGAAGGTCAATTTCTACAACAACTTCATCAACGCCTTCAATGTGGAGATTCCCTCGCCGGCATCCGCCGCGGGATCCACTTTTTATAACTATTATCTGATTGACAGTCTGCAGATTGACGGGCGCAAGACCTATAAGCTGCGCTTCCATCCCAGGAAGTTCATCTCCACCCCGGTTTTCGACGGCGAGATGAATGTGGACGCCGGGGACTACGGGATCCAGCAGATGAAGGTGAAGCTGCTGAAGACGTCCAATGTGAACTGGATCAGGGACCTGGAGATCGAGGTGGAGAATGCCAGGACCGGGGATTCCACATGGTTCTACAAGAGGGACGACCTCTATGTGGACTTTTCTGTGACGAAGAACGACTCGTCCAAGGTGATGTCTTTTCTCGGAAAAAGGCAGACCAGTTATTCCAATCCGCAGTTTTCAGTCCCGCTCCGCCGGGAGATTCTGAAGGGCGCGGAGAGCGTGACTGTGGCCGAGGGGGCCGGGGACAAGGGCGGCGACTATTGGCAGAATGCGCGGCCATATGCCCTCAGCCAGAAGGAGATGGATATCTACAACATGGTGGATTCCATCAAGAACGTGCCTCTCTACCGGGACCTCTATTCGATAATCGAGACTCTGATTCTGGGATATTACGGGCACGGGAAGCTCAGCTATGGGCCGGTGTATAAGTTCATCAGCTTCAACAATCTGGAGGGGACGAGGCTGCAGTTCGGAGTCCGGACCACGGCGGAGATGAGCAAGAAGTTCAGGCTCACGGCCTATGCGGCCTACGGCACCAAGGACAGGGAATTCAAGGGCGGAGGAACTCTCGAGTATATGTTCCGCCGCACGCCCACCCGCAAGCTCACGGTAACGGGAAAGCGCGACATGATGCAGCTGGGCAAGGGCACGGGGGCGTTTTCGGAGAGCAATTTCTTCTCGTCCATTCTGACCAAGAGCGGGAGCAACAAGATGAGCCCGGTGAATGAATGGTCGGTCAATTATGCGCATGAATGGAGTCCGGGGTTCAATATGACGGCGGGAATCGAGGCCAGACGCATATTTTCGAACCGTTTCGTGCCTATGGTGAGGCCGGACGGGACCGCGGTCAATTCTGTGGGCTGCAATCAGGGGCATCTTCAGCTGAGGTTTTCGTGGGATGAGACGGTGACGCGCGGAGTGTTCGTCAAGTCCTATCTGCACAGCAAGTATCCTGTCCTGACCTTTGACCTGATAGGGTCGCTGAAGGGCATAGGGAAGAATGAGTATTCTTTCGGCCGGACGGAGGTCTCTATGGACTACCGGCTTGCCCTGCCGCCTGCGGGAGTGAGCAAAATCAGGTTTAACGCGGGGCATATCATAGGGAAGGTCCCCTATCCGCTGCTGAAGCTGCATGAGGGGAACGGGTCTTATCTTTTGGACAAGAGCGCGTTTGCGTGCATGGAGTATTATGAGTTCGCATCGGACACTTGGGCGTCGCTTTTCTGGTCGCATAATTTCGGGGGCTTTTTCCTGGGAAAGATTCCTGGAGTGCGGAGGCTGAACCTTAGGGAGGTGCTGTCTCTCAACATGGCCTATGGCACACTTTCGGAGAAGAACAACGGGATAGTCGGCGACCCGGACGCGGCCAATGTGGAGCTGCTGTTCCCCGAGGGGATGAGTTCGCTGAACAAGCCCTATGTGGAGATGGGGGCCGGCATCACCAATATTCTGAAGCTGTTCCGCGTGGACGCATTCTGGCGGCTCACCCACCGCTACCGGGACACCCCCTCCGGCCGCATCAAGTCCGGCAGCCTCTTCGCCGTCAACTTCGGCATCGAGGTCCAGTTCTGA
>CAZIFT010000084.1:0-5489 GCA_964538395.1 uncultured Muribaculaceae bacterium | reverse complement strand
CCGCGCTCTCCATGGTGAAGCTTGAGGTCGCGCTCATGATGTTGGATGCGACGACGGAGGAAGGCACGTTCTTGACATTGTTGAAGCTGAACGCCCACTTGCGGCGGCGCACCAGTTCGTTCAGGTAATAGATGGTGGAGACTTTTGCCCAGCCGTATGGCGCGGCGTCGAATGCGGTGACAATCTTGGCCACATCGCGGGAGGTCATGGTCATCCTGGAGAGATACTCATCGAGTTTCTCTTCCGGCAGAGACATGGGGTTGAATGCCCCATATTCTTCTTCTCCGACAGGACGGCGAATCTTCTCCGCGAGCTCGGCATTGGACGACGGGACGCCGCTGCCCCTGGCATATTTGGCATAAGGATAAAGATTGCCGAGGTGCGCCAGAATCGCAGAGTCGAGGCGGTCTTTTCCGCGGCCGCCTATTCCGCTGAGTTGCGACTGTCCGGAGATGATGACCGCATTGTCAAGGATGCTCTTGAAAGCCTCGACGATGTTTTTCCTCACATCTCGGGCACGCAGACGGAAGTCTGCATTGGCTTTCTCCCGTGCCGCGTTGACGGAACTGGCCGCTTCGGCAAGATATTTCTGCGTCTGGCAGTAGCAATAGAGGTCGTTCTTGACGGGATTGTTGCGGAGCAGGTGCTCCATGTAGAAGATGAGCTGTTTCGGCTCGTTCTGAAGCATCATCGTATTCTGGTCCACGCTGCTTTCCAGAATGAAATGAATCCACACGTCAGGGGCGTTGGTCGTGAGGTACTGGCGGCTGTAGATCCGGAGACCGATGGACGCGTTGCGTGTGAAGTATGGCTTCTTGCCGGGGATTGCGCCCAGACAGCTTTCCACAATTTCTTTGACCTGGTCGGCCATAAAGACATCGTCCACCCTCTGGGCGGCGATGAGGAGAGCGACTTCGCGCTCGTCTTCCGTGTAGAAGTTGTAGTACTCTATGCCCTTGTCGTCCTTCTCCTTGCGGATGATGTTTTCGTTCTCGAGATACCCGAGCACGTCAACGATTTTCTCCTTGAGCGGGAGAAGGTCCTCGTCCACCTTTGCCGTCATGAGGTTGACGATATTTTCGACGGTGGCGGGGAACACGACCTTGTCGGAGTCCGCCATGTGGCAGATCATGAAGAGGATATTCACGACTTTGCGGCCGAAGGCTTTGTCCTTGTACTGTTCTATGACGCTGACGGCGTTGCTGATGGAGCGCTGGCCGGTGAAGGTAAGACCGCCTTCGAGGACCGCGTTGTAGAGCTGGTCGAACGACACAAGAGAGCCGACCTGAGCGTCCATGCAGTTCTTGGCGGCCGTGTGGGTGATCTTGATGATGGAACGTTCAGTTCCTTTCTTTTCTTTGTCAACATACTGGAGGTCCACAAAACTGTTGAGGACCTGCATTATGAGTTTGAACTGATATGGAACGAAAGGATAGAAGTCCGCAAAATCCTCTTGAGAGGCATAGGCGCCGTATCCGGTAGGCAGCTTGAACTGGGTTTCGATGGCTGTCTTCTTGTCATTATAGAGCTTGTTGAGCGCCATCTCTCCGTTGCCGTTCTTCTCGAGAAGTCGGACTTTTGTGATATATTCCGGAGAGGTGGTCCCCAGCTTTACCTTGATCTCGAAACGGCCCATAATCTTGCCATAGTCGTCGGTCGTCTGGCTTATCTGGCTTGCGGCCACAATCTCACCGAGCGACTGCTGCGCCGTGCAGGCGACCCACACCTTTCCCCCGCCGGCATCGTGGAGGCCGGTGACAACTTCCTGAAGCTGAAGGAGAAGCTCCTTGCGGTTGCTGATGAATTGAGACACCTCATCCACGAAGAATACGAGACGGAAGTTCTGACCCTTGTCTTTGAGGTAGAGAGTCATTTCGTTCTTGAGCTTCTCTACGCTGATGACGAAGTCGTTCTTTACTATGCGTTCGCGGACAGAGGCGATGGAAAGCGACGGGAGCTGGGCCTGAGCCTGCTCAAGCACATAGTCCAGCTCTGTCTGAGCGAGATCGCTCGCCTGAAGAGACCAGTCGAAGCCGTCTTCGGCAAGAGCGGCCTTGAAGTCGTCGAATTTGCCGGCTTCATCGAGAGGCTTTTCGAGATACTGGGCGAGCGAGAGGTTGAACCGGTTGTAGCCGCGGAACTTGTTGAACTCGTTCCAGAACACTTCTACGAAGGTGTTTTTGCCGGAGGTGTTGGCGTTGTGGACAGTCCCGATGTTGAAGAGAATGGTCCTGACATCGGCCACGGAGAGCCACTGGCGGATGTCGGTAATCTCTGTCGGAGTGACATTGCCGAGTTCGCCGGAGGTCTTCTGCACCTCTTCGGCGAGACGCTCGAGAGCCCTCTTGCCATATTCGCTCTTGAGGCAGTAATTGAGATACTTGAGGAAGTGGGACTTACCGGAGCCGTAGTATCCGCTTATCCAGATGCCGTTGTGGCTGGCGCTGGCATCGCGTATGCCCGAGATTACATCATAGAGCCCCTGGATGATTTCCGGGGTGAAGACATATTCTTCAATCTCGGTGCGGACTGTCGCTTCCTTGAGGTCTCCGGCGGAAACTGCCGGGTTGACGTCTCGGGTAATGTCTTTCTTGTAGAGTTCTCTCAGTATCATGGCAATAGGTTTTATTCGTCAATAATTTGTGTGGCTCTGTAAATGTTGGAATCCTCAAGGAGGTTGAAGAGGCTGTATGAATTGCCGATTCGTTTTCCAGGATAGAAGATAATCATCTTGTACCTGCTGACCTCGTTATAGTTTTCATAGTTGGTCAGCAGCACATTTGTCCGCAGATACGGATACATGCGGCCGATGCCGTAGATGAAGACGAACGGACGGCGGAGCGAGTCGTCGTCTTTGGAGATATGCTCCAGGATGCGGCCGTTGAGGTACTTGTAGAAAGCCTCGCTGTTGGCGTTGCCGCAGAGGGAGTTCCGGACGTTTTCGCTCATCACGGTGTCCTTTTCGAGAAGGTATTTCAGATAGGACGGATGCTTTCCGAATGTCTTTTTATCCAGGAAGTTGCAGAATTCCTCGAAAAGGTCGATGGACAGGACGTCAATATAGTTGACCGGACGCACGAGGACATTCTTGAAGCGAAGCAGTTCCTGCTCGAGTTCGTATTCCTGGGCCGGATTATAGGGGAAGACATAGTAGTTGTAGTACATGTCACTCTTCGCCGGGTCCTGGAATCCGGGGTCGGAGAGCTTATTGTAAAGTGCTGACAGGTCCATCGTCATATCGAGGTTTTGATGTCTTCAATTTCATACGGATAGAGAAGGCAGGCTTCGAGGAACCAGGCTTCTCCGTTCTGCACATACCACGCATAGTCCCGGGCTGCAAGGCGAATCGGGCGGAGCTCTGCGGTGGCTCTGTCCATCATTCCTGCCTGACAGAGGATGGTCTGGTAAGAACTGATGATTTTTTTGCGCGTCTTGTCTGACCAGCTGTCGACGAATTCATCCTTGGTGGCTATGTCGTAATATGCGCCGAGAAGGTCGTTGGCTGTCACCGTGCGCTCCGCCGAGTTCCACTTGCGTATGGTTACGCCTGTGTGGAAGTCAAAAAGGAGGCGGTAGGTCTTGAGCATTACGTAGAGAAGTGCCGCTTTCTGCGCCTGCTCTCCGAGGCTTATGTACCACGGCCAGAACAGTTCCGGCATTGCCTTGTAGCGCTTTTTGAATTCGCTCAGCACACGGGACGCCGCCATTTCCGTGTTCACCTGAAGATGCTTGCGCTCCACGGTTTCTGTCTTGAGATTGGACTCGAGGTCGCCGTCCATCATGAGCGGAAGGATGGCGTTGAATTCGGCAAACATGAATGAGGCACCCGTGAATGATGCGGAATATATGCTGTTGTTTCTCGTCATTATCTGATATCTTCTGACATAATTATGCAGTTTTGCTTGCTATCTCAAATATGTGAAATCCGGCGGAGATTAACAATAATTCCCCATTCAAATTAAGCCCGGAGGATACTGCCGATGCCGGCCAGACCGACAAAATGAAATAAAATTATTTGAAATAGAATTGTTTCATTTTTCTTGAATATTTATATTTGTAAAAAATGACAGCCATGGAAATACCTTTTGCATTCGGAAGGATTGTCGGAGGCGACAACTTCACCGACAGGGAGAACGAGACGGCAAAGCTTCTGGCCAACATCTCGTCGCTGACAAACACGGCGATAATCTCGCCGCGAAGATGGGGCAAATCCTCCCTTGTGTCCAAGGCCGTGAAGAGGGCCGCAGAGGAAAACAAAGACTTTATCTTCGTGAAAATGAACGTCTTCAAATGCGGCGACGAGCAGGAATTCTATGCGACCTTCGCCAGGAGCATCATCTCCCAGGCCTCCTCGTCCATGGAAACGCTCATGTCCGACGCCAAAGAATTCATTTCCTCCCTCATGCCGAAAATCTCCATCTCGGACCCCGCAGGGCAATATGAGCTGTCATTCGGTCTGGACATGAAGTCCAATCCGATTGATGAGGACATTCTCGACCTTCCGCAGAGAATCGCGGCGAAAAAGAAAAAGAAACTGGTCATCTGCATAGACGAGTTCCAGCAGATAGGGGAATTCGGCAAAAGCCTCCGGTTCCAGAAAATCCTCCGCAACCACTGGCAGGAGCAGAGCGATGTCGCCTACATCCTCTATGGAAGCAAGAAGCATATGATGCTCAAGATCTTCGGCGAATACGACATGCCGTTCTACCGTTTCGGCGACATCATGTTTCTTCCCAAAATCTCCACCGCGGACTGGAGCGCCTACATCGTCTCCCGCTTCGCCGCAACGGGGAAGTCCATAAGCCCGGAGGTGGCGGCCTACCTTGCCCAGAAGGTGGACAACCATTCCTATTATGTCCAGCAGCTTGCCCAGGCGAGCTGGCTGCGGACTTCGGACCTATGCTCGGAATCCATTGTGGACTCCGCCCTGGAGAGCATACTGGACTCGCTCAACCTGCAGTTCATCAACACCATGGACTCGCTCACCGACAAGCAGCGCAATTATCTGTGCGCAATCGCCGACGGAGCCAGCCGCTTTTCCTCCGCCGCCACGCTCGAAAAATACAATCTCGGTTCGAGCGGCAACATCCGCATCCTCAAGAGCGCACTGCAGAAGAAAGACCTCATCGATGTCGAATCCCGCAAAGTCTCCATCCAGGACCCCGTCTTCCGCCTCTGGCTCCAGACCCAGTTCCGGCAGATCTAGCCTCCGGGCAGGTGGTTGTCGTCAGGGAAGGACTAGTTCTCCTGCCGATTGTACAGAGTGGTTCCGACACTAACGTCATTTTTTGCAACGCTAAGTCGGGAAATGTGCCACACAGAGCGTTTTTCTTGACTTAGCGCACTTTCAAAGTGCTCTAAGTATAGCAGATAGGCCATACAGGCCGCTGGTGGCGGGGCACCTCGACTTAGCGTTGCAGGCCATGTTCCCGACGCTTCGGCCAGCGGCATCCGGCAGTATCCTCCGGGACCTGTGCCGCCCGCGGCAT
>CAZIFT010000083.1:0-5541 GCA_964538395.1 uncultured Muribaculaceae bacterium | reverse complement strand
TCGGCATCAACTTCTCTTCCGAAACACGCACCGTCGCCGGCTGGAAAATGGCCGAGTAGATACTGCCGAATGCGCTTGAAAAGAAAAAAGGCGGCTGATAAGTGATTATCAGCCGCCTTCGTTTATATCAGCTTAAAGCTAGAGGGTGATCTTCAGACTGTGGGAAGCGCCGGTGACCGGCAGGCTGAAGACAAGCTCTCCGTATTTGTTCTTCTTGGAGGCCACGGACTTGCCGTCCAGAGTCACTTTAGCCTTGGGAGAAGACACGGTGAGAGTGGTGGTGTGGCTGGTGCCCATGGGGTTGTCAAGCTTGATCTCCATGGTCTTGAGGTTGCGGCTTATGCGCACAGGCTCGGCTGCGGACCAGTTGTCCCTGTCCACCTTGACAGTGTAGCGCTTGGCGTCGGACACCACGGAAATCTTGGTCCTGGTGCCGTCGTCGGGGATGAAGGAGAAGCCGGTCTTGTCGTCCGAGAAGGACTTTCCGCCATAAATCGTCCATCCGAAGATGGGGTCGTTGGCCAGAATGCTCTCGGCCATTCTTGTCACGGCGCACATTCCGAGGTCTCCCTCTCCGCAGTAGCGCCAGGGTCCGCGGGGCTCCTGAGTCCCGATCCACGCTCCGCCGAACTTCATCGCGGTGAATGCCTGTCCCATGGCTCCGTCCTTGTCCTTTCCGGGATGCCAGTAGCCATAGTTGGACTCGGCGTCGCCGGCATTGATCAGTCCGAAGGACGAGAGATAGCTGTTATAGCCCAGACGGATGGCGTCATAGGGCTTGGAAGCATAGTTCAGACCATAGCCGAGCACGCCCCAGCCGCCCATTCTGGACATGTAGCTCTGCACGCTGCCGTCGGAAGAGTGCAGGAAGTCGCCGCCGAGGATGCACCACTGGTTCTCGAGCACTCCGCGGCAGGAGAGGTTGGCAAGGAACTGCCTGTCCATGAAGTCGCGGATGTCCTCCTGCTTGATCACGGGATGGGAATACCAGACCTTCCTGTTGTTGTCATACCACAGGTTATGGTCCGGCTTCAGGCCGTTCTTCATTCCATAGTCGGCAAGAGCGTACGTGGACTCGAAGGCGGTCCTGTCGGTAGCATATTCGGAGCGGTAGGGATATTCCGTGTCATAGACGAAATATTTCACCTTCTTCTCCCAGTCCACCTTGATGCTGTCGGCCTGGGCGTTCATGCCCTTGGACTCCAGCTCGTCGATGAGGTCGGGAATTATGTTCTCGTTGTAGGCGCCCCACTTGAAGGTCTCATAATATTCGCCCAGCTGCTGGGTGGGATAGCGGAAATATGCGAGAGTGGTCTTGTAGGCCCTCTTGAGATACTCGTCGGCAGATGCCAGTGTGCACATTTCGGGATAGCGCGAAGCAATCTTGTACATCTCCCACCAGAGCATGATTATATGGGGATAGTCATAGGTTCTCCAGACGCGCATCTTGTCGAGCTTATATTCGGAATAGGTAGCCCTGAGGTCCGGCTGACGGTTGATGAACCAGTTGGGAGTGCCATAGACGCCATATTCAAACGGGGTCTCCTTGTCGGTGCGCTGCAGGCCGCCCCACACGAAGTGCTCGATATGATATTCGAGGGACTCGATTTCCTTCTTGTCCGGGAACACGGCGTTCTTGGAGGCCACGAACGGGGCCTTGCCCAGAGCGGGGTCGTCGCTGGCGAGGAAATAGGTCAGCCTCTCGTCGAAATAGTCGGGGTTGTCGGGTCCGCGGAGTTCGCCGGCGACCATGTCATAGACTCCGTACAGGCCGTCATACCATTTGCCGGTGTTCTTCCACTGCTGATGGTTCACCAGGAAAGAGCTTCTCTTCTTGAGCAGCTGCTCGGGAGAAAGCGAGGAGAAGAACTCCAGATAGGTCTTCCTGCCGCCGTCAAACCACACGGTGAGCATGTTCTCGCCCAGCTTGTCGAACTCCACATCCCAGATCTTGTATTCGCCGTTGGTCCTTTCTCCGGAAATCCTTGTCTGGAGGGGATACTCGGCGGTGATCGAGTCTATGGCGCATTTCGTCCTGAGGGCGAAGGATGCCTTCTGTCCGCGCGGAAGCGTCATGCCGGGAGCGACTCTGGTGTCGATGGAGCCGTTCTCATAGAGGATGTCGCGGATGCCGGCATAGGAGTCGGCTGCGGTGAGGATGAAGCCATATCCAAGAGAGTCGCCGTCCTTGCCTGCAGGAGCGAGGTGTCCCCAGGTGTGCTCCTGCCTCCATGTGCCGTTCTTCTCGGCAGTTCCGTTCTTGCCGGAGTGGATATAGGCGACATAGTTCATGCGGTCCTGTGAATAATATTCAAGCGGGGTGCCGGTCTGGGGAAGAAGCACCGGATAGGGGGCCTCGCCGCCGAGACGGGTGAAATAGAAGAAGGAGGCGTCTCCGGACACGAAGGCGTGCTTGGTGAAGGTCTCGCGGAACACGTCCTCGCTGTCCTCATCCTCGGTGAAGCTGTTCCAGGGAACCGCCACGGCGAGGTTTCCGATCAGAATCGGGAAACGGCTGTTGTTGCGTATCGATATGTTCCAGAGGATGCGGTCTCCGTCCATGGTGAAACGGTGCTTCACCGTGAGGACTTCGCCTATGGTGTGGTCGGTGTAGACGATGGCTCCGTCGGTCTTTTCCATGGTCCTGCGGTCCTGCGGGAGGCTCAGCCACACGCCGTCCTTCACCTTATAGTCCAGGACTATGGTTCCGAGCGTGCTCATGGGGCCGATGATGTCGGCGCCGTAGGAGTCTTTGGAATCGACGGCTCCGCGGATGCCGGTGGAGTCATATTTGACCGTCCACCGTCCGCTCTCGACGGTCTCGCAGTTCGTGGCGGGTCTGGGCCGCATCATGTCGGGTCCCTGCGCATAGAGCGCGGTCGCCCCTATCAGCGACAGCGCGGCAAGCAGTGTTTTTCTCATCGTATTCAGTGTTATAAAATGTGAATTTCCGGAATAAGCTCCGCAAGAGGTGAAGTTACGGAAAACTTACCTCTTAAACCACTGAATGCGCGGATTTTCTTATTTTTTTGCCGGAAGTTTTTCGTAGCGGCGCACGAATACGGTGTAGCAGATTATGCCCAGAACCACAAACACGCAGCCCACCAGGGCCGGGTATTTATATGACAGGCCGGCTTCCACCGGAAGACCGCCGCACCATGCGCCCAGGGCATTGCCCAGATTGAAGGCCACCTGCACCATAGCCCCGCCCATAAGCATGCCGCCCTCCGAATATCGGAGTATGAGCAGCTGCTGCGGGGACGAGACTCCGAAGAGGCAGCCGCAGGTGATGACCATCAGCGGGATGGACACGAGCTTATACTGTCCGAAGAGGAAAATGGCCGTCAGGCACACGAGCATCAGATACTGCAGGGCGCGGCCGGTGTGGGCGGGGCCGAAACGGTCTGCCAGAGTGCCGCCGGAGAGGTTGCCCACCACCATTCCGGCTCCGGCCAGCACCATCATCATGGATATGTGGGCGGGCGCGACTCCGGCCACTTCAGTGAGCAGCGGGGAGATGTAGCTGTACCAGCAGAACACGCCGCCGTTGCCGAGCAGGGTGGCCATTATGAGCAGCCAGGGGGCCAGGGTCTTGAGGAATCTGAACTCGCCCTTTATGCCGTGGTCGGGAAGAGGCTCCACATAGGGAATCCATCTGCGTATGGCGCCGAGGGTCACCGCGCCCCAGAGGGCGGCGAATGCGAACACATAGCGCCAGCTGAGGTTGGCCGTGATGAAGGTGCTGAAGGGGTTGCCGATGAGATTGGCCACCGTCATCCCCGCGCACATTATAGCCACTGCGAGAGTGCTGTCCTCACCTTTGGAGAGCTTGTCGGCCACTATGGACGACACTCCGAAATAGGCTCCGTGCGGCAGGCCTCCGACGAAGCGGAAGAATATCATCAGCCAGAAGGTGCCCTTGCCGCCGGCGGGGCATATGGCCATCAGAGCCGCCGCGACGGTGTAGATGAGCATAAGCATATAGATCATGCGCTTGAGCGGCCATTTTCTGGCGACCAGCACCAGAAGCGGCGCGCCCACGCACACTCCGAGGGCATATGCGGTTATGAAATAGCCCGCCCGGGGGATGGACACATTGAAGTCGGCGGCCAGATAGGGCAGGATGCCCATCATCACATATTCCACTATTCCCAGCCCGAAGGTGCCGAATGCGAGGGCGAACAGGCTTTTCTTTATTCCAGGTTGCATAGAACACACTTTTCAGTCGCGCGGCCGGAGCCGTCGCGGTCCACATCGTGAGATGTCGTTTTTTTCGGGCGGCAAAGATAGAAAAAATATGTTGTGATTATTTGAATTTTGGGCTACATTTGAGTACCTGCGGACGCAGGCCCAAACGCATAGACCTAAAATGAAAAAACTGCTTATGGCGGCGCTGGCGCTGCTTTTTGCCCTTCAGGCCACGGCCCAGCCGGCTCCGCCCAAGTCCATGAAATTCGCCGGCGCGACGGTGAATCTGGACCGGTCCGACCTCTATGAGCGCATGGACCGGGAACTGATAACCGTCACCTATATGCACACCACCTCCATGCTTATGCTCAAGCGGTCCGACCGGATATTCCGCACGGTGGTGCCGATTCTGAAGAAATATGGCATTCCGGAGGACCTGAAATATCTGATGGTCATAGAGAGCAGCCTGGACCCGACGGCCTATTCCGCAGCCGGAGCCGCGGGACTGTGGCAGTTCATGACGGCCACGGGACGGCAGTATGGGCTGGAGGTCAACGCCAATGTGGACGAGCGCTACAATGTCGAGAAGTCCACCGAGGCGGCCTGCCGCTATCTGCTGGAGGCCTATGAAAAATACGGGGACTGGATGACGGTGGCCGCGGCCTATAATTCGGGCATGAACGGGGTGAGCCGCAGGGTGGAGAGCCAGCACAGAACCAGCGCCATGGATCTGTGGCTGCCGAAGGAGACCATGCGCTATATGTTCAGGATTCTCGCCGCCAAGATGCTGTTCGAGGACCCGAAGGCTTTCGGCTTCGACGTCAGGGAGAGGTATCCGGCCGTCGGGGTGAAGAAGATCGTCACCGTGACGGACCCGATAGAGGATCTGGTGAAGTTCGCCGAGGACAACGGGGTGAGCTACATGCAGCTCAAGAGCGCCAACCTCTGGCTGCGCGAGTCCAAGCTGAACAACGCCTCGCACCGCACCTATAAAATAGTGATCCCGAAGAACGAATAAGAATCCATTCCGCCATTTTCAGCGACAGCCTTTTTACCAGCCGTCAGGCCTCACCATCCGGAGAGCATGTCCACCCCCGGACGTGGGCAGGGGGTAGGCGTCCGCCGGAGACAAGTTCCGCGAAGCGGGACGCAGGATACGGTGGAAGGGGCCGGAGAGAGCGGGGCGAGCGGAGTCTCTCCGGATGGTGAGGCCTGACGGCAAAAACCTGCCGGCCGATACAAAAAAAAGGATAGCTGAAAGCTCAGCCATCCTTCTGAATGTCAATTCTATCGACGGGCCTAATGAATCTGGGCGCCGTTGACGAGAGCCTCCTGAGGGGTGATGAACCTCAT
>CAZIFT010000082.1:0-5605 GCA_964538395.1 uncultured Muribaculaceae bacterium | reverse complement strand
GTGGTGTTCTTCAACAACAGCGACCCCAACAACAACCAGTTCTATTCCACCAACAATGAGAAGGGCGGTACAGCATACGCGTGGGTTTATGACCCCAACGGAAACTGGACCTACTGGCAGCTCATCTACGGTGACGGCGTGGGCGACGCAACTGAGGATGGCGGCGATGATTCCGGCGACGACGAGGAAGAGGACAATCCTTATCCCGACCAGGATTCTGAGGATCTGGACTATTCCTGGAGCGCAAACGGCAAGGTGACCTTCGGCACTACGGAATATGGTGACGCAACCATTTCCTATGACGCCGCAACAAAGGCTTACACCATCACCAGCTGGCTGGGTGTTGCAGGTTATGACGTGACCTTCACCAGAAGGGCTAGCGACGGCGACTGGGTGGTCGATCAGGCCAACTCTTCCGCATTCGGCTCGGCCGATCCTCATGAGGAAGGCGACGATCCTTACACTGCATGGTCGCTGAAGCACGGTGTCGAGGGCACGGCCAAGGATATCGCATGGTTCTATCTCTATGGCGCCCGCAACAACTACAGCGGATTCTATGGAACCGAAGAGTCGGGTTATGCCTGGGCTTGGGGATGGGATCCTACCAATGCCTGGACTGAGTACAGAATCGTCTGGGAAAACGGTACCAAGACTGAGTAATATCTTATAGACTATATTAAAAGAGGTCCGGCCAATCGCCGGACCTCTTTTTTGTGTCAAATAATTCGGGCATTCGGCACAGGTCCCGGAGGAGACTGCCGAATGCCTACTGAATGAGATACAGAAAGGCAGGCTACCGGAGCGAAGCGACATAAGGGCAAAGCCCGCCGGCCGAAGGCCGAAAAAATCCCCCTGGCCAGGGGGCGCAGGGGGTTAAGATAGGCGGATGCCCAAATAAAGAGCTGCGCTCTTTATTTGGCATCCATAGCCTGGCAAGCGGTGATGGCGATCATCTTGTAAATGTCGTCAACGGAGCAGCCGCGGCTGAGGTCATTGACCGGACGGGCGATACCCTGAAGGATGGGTCCGATGGCATCGGCACCGCCGAGACGCTGGACCAGCTTGTAGGCGATATTTCCGACCTCGAGGCAAGGAACCACAAGGACATTGGCCTTGCCGGCGATGTCTGAACCGGGAGCCTTCTTGGTGGCCACAGAGGGCACGAGGGCGGCATCGGCCTGAAGCTCGCCGTCGATCTTCAGCTCGGGATCCAGCTCTTTGGCAAGCTTGGTGGCCTCCACAACCTTGTCCACAACCTCGTGGGAAGCGGAACCCTTGGTGGAGAATGAAAGCATGGCCACGCGGGGCTCGTCAAATCCGGCGACGCTCTTGGCGGTGCGTGCGGTGCAGACTGCTATCTGGGCCAGCTGGGAAGCGTCGGGCATAGGGGTCACAGCGACGTCGCCCATGACGAGGACGCCGTCTTCGCCATACTGGGGAGTCTTGGTCAGGAGCAGCATGGCGCCGCTGACGCAGGTGATTCCGGGAGCGCACTTGATGATCTGGAGGGCGGGACGGAGGGTCTCGCCGGTGGTGGAGAGGGCGCCGCTGATCTGTCCGTCAGCGTCTCCGCTCTTGATGATGAGGCAGCCGAAATAGAGAGGGTCTTTGACCACTACGCGGGCCTTTTCCTCGGTCATGCCTTTTTTCTGGCGGAGCTGGAAAAGGAGCTGGGCATATTCTTCGGTCTTTTCGCTGGTCTCGGGGTCTATGATGGTGGCCTTGTCTATGTGCTTGAGGCCGAGCTCTGCGGCATATGCGTGGATCTTGTCGGGGTTGCCGATCAGGATTATGTCAGCGAGGTCGTCGGCAAGGGCCATGTCGGCGGCTTTGATGGTGCGTTCCTCGAGGGATTCGGGGAGGACGATGCGCTGCCTGTTGGATTTGGCGCGCGCAATGATTTTTTCTATCAGTGCCATTGTTAGTGTGTTTGGTGTTTTCTGTCGCTAGGTTGTTTCCGGTTTCGGTTCCGGGTTCGGTCGCGGAAACATTGTGCAAAATTAATAAATTCTGGCATGACTTCAAGCGGGGGAAGAGGCTCTGCGGAGAGACTCCGCTCGCCATGCTCGCTCCGGCCCTTCCACCGTTTCCTGCGTCCCGCTTCGCGGAACTTGTCTCCGGCGGACACCTACCCGCTGCCCGATGTCCGCGGGTGGACACGCTCTCCGCAGAGCCTCTTCCCCCGCCCCAAAGAAGGCGGTGAGTGAGGTGAGGGGGCCCGAAAAAATCCCTCACTCACCGAGGGATTAAAGCTTCGCGTTCGGGATTAGCCGCGCTGACGCGCGCCTTTTCCCTGACCGCTCGCCGCGGGGGCCCTTGCAAGAGGGCATTGAAGCTCAGGAGCCTTCGGCTCCTCAGTCTTTTTTTTGTGCACCATCCCTTAGCAAGCAAGCTTGCACGGGCTGGCACACCAAAAAAGCCCAGCGCTAAGCGCTGAGCTTCAATTTTCTTGCGGTGAGTGAGGGATTCGAACCCCCGATACGCTCGCACGTACACCTGTTTTCGAGGCAGGCTCCTTCAACCACTCGGACAACTCACCAGGGTTGAGACTGCAAATTTAATAAAAAAGACAGACCCGACAACCGGAGAGCGAAAAAATTCTAATGAATGAACTTGGTCACCGGCACCCCGATACGGGAAATCTGCTCCCTGCCGCCGTCCTCATGGACCATCACGGCATAGACATCCACCGTGTATTCCGACGGCCGGAAAGACAGAGCCGCGCCTATGGCCTGCCACACGGACACTCCGTCGGCCAGTGTAACCGTGCCAGTGAGCTGATAGGACGCCTGCCCCTTGGCGAAGGAAACATCCGAGCACTCCCCTTCCGCGAACAGCGCCCCGTTCCTGTAAACCTTGGCGGTGATCCCGCTCACATCCCGGCTCTCGCCCGAATTGTTCACCTTGATCGTGGCCTTGCCCCTGACCGAGCGGAACGATGCCGGCCAGGCGCTGTCGATGCTGTAGCCCTTGACGGACAGCCCGTCAAACGGATGCTCGCTGACCCGGTCCGACGCCCCGGCATAGACCGAAACCCTTGCTCCGGCGTCAGCCAGCGGACCGGCGGCCGAAAGGGACAGAGCCGCCGCCATAGACATGAGTATCAGAAAAAATCTTCTCATCGCCATTCCTTATACTGCTTGTCGGCGCGCGGGCCCCAAATCTTCACCATCACCTCAAATGCCTGAGGGTCATACTCTTGGAGCTGCTCATAGTTGAAGGGATAATAGTCGTTCTCCCCCCAATAGGCCTCGCACATCTCCGAAAAATACTCCATCTGGTCGTTCAGGCAATAGGCCCCGTCCTTGGTATAGGTATAGTTCCATTTGCTCTCCGGATCGGTGGTGTAGTTGCGATAGGCCGTGCCCTTGTACATGCCGCTCTCCTTTGCGTGCTGCCAGGCGTTGTAGATGTCCGTGTTCTGGTAGCCGTTCTCGATGCCGAGATTGTGATAGAGGTGGCAGAGCTCGTGCAGGACCATATAGGGCTGGTTCTGGCGAGTCCAGTTATAGTAGTTCACATAGTTGCATATCTCCACGCACTGCCATTTCTCGGTCATATATCCCTGACTTGCAAGATATTCCTTGGAAACATGATACCACGCGGCGCCGTCGGTGAGGTCCTTTTCCATCCAGATAGGGTGCTCCTTCATGACCTTCAGGGCCTTTTCGGGGATGATCTTGTTGATTTCAGTCAGATTGAGCTTCATCTGGGCTATGGCGTTCTGGGCGTCCGCAGTCTGGGCCACGGCGGTCCTTATCTTGACGGTGAAGCCTTCGTGCTCGATTTCGGTCCATTCGGAGGTCACGGTGCCTGTGCCGCCGTTGCCGCCGTTGCCGCCGTTCTTGGCGGGATCCACGGGGCCCTCCTTGCCGCAGGATGCGAAGGAGAATATAATCAGAGCGGACAGCAGTATTGCTTTGAGTTTCATGGTTATGGTGTTTTGGTTGTTGTCAAAAATCGGCTGTGCGGCGACGGTCCGGCCGCATAATCCGTAAATGTAGCCAATTTTCCTGTAACCGCATAGGCCTATTTTGCCGGCGGCGGCACTGCGCTGACCACATCATGGGCCCGATACGGCTCTTCGAGGCTGCGGGCGTCTTCGTCCGGGAGGACAAGGTCCACGGCCCTGACGGCGTCGAGGAAATGGTCGGGATCGGTGGCGCCGACTATGGGAGCGGCGACTCCCCTGCGGAACAGCCATGCGAGGGCGACTTCGGTCATGGACACTCCGAGACGGCCGGCGACTTCGGCGACTCTGTCGATTATCTGCTGGTCGTTGTCTCTGGCCCGGTCATATTTCCCCCGCAGGTTCTTGTCGGTGCGCGAACGCATAGACCCGGATTCCCAGCTCTGATGCGTCAGATGGCCGCCGGCGAGGGGCGAATACGGAATCAGGCTCACTCCGTACTGCTCGGCGACCGGGATGAGGTCGCGCTCGTCTTCGCGGTAGAGGAGGTTGTAGTGGTTCTGGAGGGTGGAGAAGAGGGTCCAGCCGTTCTTTTCGGCGCAGAGCTGCAGGTTGTGGAACTGGTAGCCATACATGGCCGAGGCGCCCAGGGCCCTCACTTTTCCGGCTTTCACCAGCGAGTCCAGGGTCTCCATGGTTTCTTCCATGGGATGGGCATAGTCGAAGCGGTGAATCTGGTAGAGGTCGAGGTAGTCGGTGCCGAGGCGGCGCAGGGTGCCGTCGATTTCGCGGAGTATGGCCTCGCGGGAGAGGGCGCCTTCGTTGAAATAGACCTTGGAGGCGATGACGACTTTGTCGCGCGGCACGCCGAGGTTTTTCAGGGAGCGGCCGAGGTATTCTTCGCTGGTGCCGTGGGAGTAGCAGTTGGCCGTGTCGAAGAAGTTTACGCCGAGTTCCAGCGCCCGGGCGACCATTTTTTCGGTCTGGGGCTGCTCGAGGGTCCATAGATGGAAATCTTCGGAAGGTTTTCCGTAACTCATGCATCCGACGCATATTCTGCTGACGCTGATGCCGCTGTGGCCGAGGGTGGTGTATTTCATAGGCGATGGGGTTATGGTTCTGGGGTATGCGTTTTGCGGTGCCGGGGCCGCTGCTCAGTTGCGTCTGCGGTGTGCAGGCATCGCCGGCCATGCGGGTCCCGAAAGGGAAAGATACAGAAAAAAGTTCACTGAGCGCATCTTTTTCTGATTTTATGTTTGGATTTTAAAAAAGATAAGTATCTTTGCAGGACTTCTACGAACTCTGGATGTAGCGCAGTTGGTAGCGCACCTGGTTAGGGACCAGGAGGTCGCTGGTTCAAGTCCAGTCATCCAGACAGAAAAAGAGCTGACAGAAAATCTGTCAGCTCTTTTTCTGTCTCACGACCTCTTAACCCCTGCAGCCTATCGGCTGCGTCCCCTATTAGGGGACACTTCGGCCTCCGGCCGGCAGGCAGAAGCCTGCTTGTCGCTTCGCTCCGGTGCCGCTTGGCTTGCTCTTTTTCTGTCTGTCGACATCTTAGCCCCTGCAGCCTATCGGCTGCGTCCCCTATTAGGGAAGGCTACAGCTTGAGGTCCTCGTTTCTGATTGCCATAAACCATTGACTTTATGGTACAAAAATAGCCGCACAAAGGCGGCTATAAAGGACATGAAACG
>CAZIFT010000081.1:2296-5801 GCA_964538395.1 uncultured Muribaculaceae bacterium | reverse complement strand
ATCATCAAATACCTCGACTCCTACGGCGCATCGCAGCCGCTCACCAAGATAGACCGCAACGAGCATGTCACGGTGAACATCAACGTGTTCTATAACCGCGAGCTCGGACAGTTCGACTTCGAGGTGGAGGACTGGAACACTCAGGACAACAAGGAGACAACCTTCGATTAAAACCGACACGAGATGAAAAGAAAGATATTCCACATATTCGCCCTGGCCGTCTGTCTTCTCGCGGCGGTCTCCTGCGTCAAGGAACAGATGCCGGCCGGCATCTCCGTCTCATCAGACGGCATTCTCACCTTCGATTTCGGTTCCACCGAGAGCGTGCAGGTCGAGACCAAGTCTTCCGTGGACCATAAGTACGAGATGCAGGTCCACAACTTCTATCTTTTCGTCTTCGACGCCTCCGGCGCCAAGGTGGTGGGCCAGTATTTTGACTCGGACAACCAGAAGTCCAGCAATTCCGACCTTCAAAACACCTACGACAACTGCTGGTATGTGAGCAACGCCACGGACAACGACTATTCCAAGTCCACCGGCAAAACCACCGGCACTGTCCGCCTCAAGATATCGTCCGGCACGGATATGAGGATCTATATGCTCGCCAATCTGGACGCCGACATGGTGAAGATTTCCTCCGACCTGCTTTCCGCCAACATCGCCACCGAGCAGGACCTGCTGAACTTCGGAGTCTATATGAACCAGACCATAGTCACCCGCAACGGTTATTTCCCGATGTACGGCGTGCTCAAGGGCGTCACAATCGACAGCAAAACCGAGACCATAAGCGGCGCCACGCAGACTGTCTATAAGCTTGAGGACGGTGACGGCAACGCCACCCTTAAGCTCAAGCGCCTGGATGCCAAGGTCCGCTTTGTGTTCAAGAAAGGCACCCGCCCGGACGCCAAAGGCCAGACCTGCGAGAGCTTCGAGCCTCTGTCCTGGCAGGTGTGCAATGTGCCGCGAACCGCCTATGCGATGGGCTATGAGGAGAGAGGCATCACCGACACCTGCGGAGAAGACTATGTCTCGGCGACCTCCGACTATTCCAAGTATTCGGACTATGCCGCCGAATTCTTCGACACCGAGCCTCTGACCTTCGAGGAATACACTTCTTCCACCGAGAGCGCGTTCACCTTCTATATGATGGAGAACCGCCAGAAGCCGAAAAAGGCCGCTTCGACCTATCAGGACCGCGCGCGCCGCATCAAGGTCGACAAGTCCGGACAGACCCGTCTCAACGACGAGATCACCGTGAACTATGTGGTCAACGGAAAGTCCTATGAGCGGACCATGCGTCTCTTTGAGTATATGAACGACTTCTCCACCTATGTGGTGGTGAAAGGCCGCGTGACCATGAATCTCACCAACGACGATGCCGGGCAGAACCTGGGTGCCGAGGCGACCTATCTCATCCCTCTGGGCAACTGGACCTCGACCATCGACGCCACCGGTCCGGGCGACGGCAATGACACATATGGAAAAATCGACGACTACAACATAATCCGCAACTGGTCATATACCTACACCGTGACCGTGAACTCGGTGAACAACATCCGAGTGGAGGTGGAGACCAGCAACAACGGCAGTAAGGCTGAGACGGAAAATCAGCCCGGGGCCTATGGCGATGTGACCGTGGCCAAGGAGGAGATTGCCATCTGCGACTGCCACTATGTGTCCAAGACGCTCAATTTCCATCTCAAGAACTTCTTCAAGAAGGGTGTTATCGACCCGGCGTATGACCAGTCCGACTCTCTGACCTGGTCCGTCAAGACTCCGTTCGGCGAGGGAGAGCCGCGTAACGAGGGCGGCATCGACATCACCGACGGTCTGGACTATAAGTGGGTGCATTTCCGTCTGAACAAGAAGGACTCGAACGGAGTTTTTACGACGGCGAGACGTAAATATATTAACCGCCCGTTTGAATCTAAGAGCAAGCCTCAGACCAACCTGGAAGGCGATGGCGTCACAGAGGGACTTGCCGGCCGCCACAACGACGGCATCATGGATGTGCAGCAGCTGGTGAAATATATGAAGGAGCAGGTGACCTATTATCTCGATGCCCCTGAGTCCAGTGATTTCGACAGTGACACTGACCCCAAAATCAGCGTGACCGTGTTCGTGGACGAGTATTACTATGACAAGAACCCGCTCACGGACGAGGCCAGCCCGACTCTCTGGAAGACTTTCGTGAATGCGGACGACCGCAAGCTGCATATCCTCTGCAACTCCTCTCTGAGCAATGACCTTGAGTCCCGCGCCACCGGCTCGGTCATTACCATCCAGCAGCATTCCATCCAGTCCATCTTCAACACCGACGCGTCCAACACTGGGCTGACTACCGCATGGGGCGTGGAGGATACGGATGAGTTTGAAAAGAGTCTCCGCGAGAAGGATTCGTCGTCGGGTTTATACACCAAGTCGCCGTATTGGTCATCTACCAGCACTGCCAACCGCGGAAATACAGATGCCTTTAATGGACTTCTTAATACTGCCAAGGAATGGGAGCTTTGCGACGCCAGCGGCACGACGTTCAAAACCGGCAGCGAATGGGGCACATATATGGAGATTGAGGTGGATAACGACACGCCTCAATTTAAGGACGCTTACAGTTACCTTCGCTATTCCTGCATGAGCCGCAATCGCGACAATAACGGCGACGGCAAGATAGACCGTGACGAACTCCGCTGGTATATGGCTTCAATCCAGCAGCTTATCGGTCTGTTTGTGGGCAAGAACGTGCTGAACCATTCCACTCAGCTGTACAACAGAACTGCCGAACAACAGGCTGAGAGCGATGTGGTGTATTGGCAGCAGCATGTCGTTTCCAGTACGCAATATGGTAGTAACAGCAATGATCCGACAATCGTTTGGGCTGAGGAAGGTATTTCCACCAGTCAGAATAACAAGAACTGGAACTATATGCAGGATTATGAGACGGTGAGGTGCGTCAGGAATCTTGGCTATCTTGACGGTAAGTCAGATGAGACATATAGTCTGGGTGCTACTCCTCAGAACTATGTAGAGGTGACAGATGGCTCTGGCAGCAAGGTTTACGATGCGTCGAATCTGGATTCCAAGGCTCTGCGTTACTACACGTCCAAGGAACTGCCGTTCCACAACGAGACCTCCATCGAGAATCAGCTCTACAAGAAGTTTGAGATGCAGACCACGAATACGTCCTACTCTGACACTTCGCCGTTCTTCAAGACTTTTAACGCTGCTGTTGACGATGCCGTCGCCAGCGGTACTTCCCTGTGCCCTGACGGCTACCGAATCCCCAATCAGACAGAAGCCGCCGTCGCTTTCTATTTCGGCGGACAGACAGGTAACACCTACACCCGTACTTTCTACTCTTTCGGCGCCCAAGGGTCCAATGTCAAGGCCACGGACAAATATGGCTTTACGGTCGTTGGCAACATCACCGTGGACAATTCCGATTACAGTAAGCCTGGTCAGTACCGCTGCGTCCGCGACATCCGCGTCGATTAGTCCCGCCCGCTCC
>CAZIFT010000081.1:0-2196 GCA_964538395.1 uncultured Muribaculaceae bacterium | reverse complement strand
CGCTAATAGGTCTCCCGCAGCCACATGGCCAGAAACTAATAGCCTCGACCGCATGATTATTGAATTTCAATTATTGGTTTCTAATAATTGAATTTCGATAATTGGTTTTCAATAATCGAACGCCTCCTTTTCGCACAGTGCAATATGCAGAAAAATTTGGAGGTTATTTAGAACTTTTCTAAATTAGCAACCGAAAGACAGAACAACAGAAACAACATATCAACAATTTAAAGGCTTATACCATGGAACTGAAAGGATCTAAGACGGAGAAGAATCTCCAGACTGCGTTCGCCGGGGAGTCCCAGGCGCACACCAAGTATCTCTATTACGCATCCAAGGCAAAGAAGGACGGCTATGTCCAGATCGGCGAGCTCTTCGAGGAAACCGCAAAAAACGAGAAGGAACATGCCAAGATATGGTTCAAGCTTCTCCACGACGGCGAGGTGCCCGGAACCGAGCAGAACCTCAAGGACGCCGCAGCTGGCGAGAACTATGAGTGGACGGATATGTATGCCCATTTCGCCGAAGTCGCGAAGGAGGAGGGCTTTGCCCAGATAGCCAATCTCTTCAGGGCTGTGGGCGAGATTGAGAAGAGGCACGAGGAGCGTTATCGCAAGCTCCTGAAGAATATCGAGGACTGCGCAGTGTTCTCCAAGGACGGAGACTGCATATGGGAGTGCTCGAACTGCGGCCACATTGTCGTGGGCAAGAAGGCTCCCGAAGTCTGCCCCGTCTGCAAGCACCCTCAGAGCTATTTCAGGGTCGAGGCTCAGAACTATTAGACCCCGCCACCCAAAACTGCCAGGCCCTGCCGCCCCATCAATAGCCATAATCCGCACGCCGCTGCGGAGTTTGTGACTTATGGGAAACAAAAGATGCATTGATGTAGATTTTGTGACCTATGGGAAATAAAAACTACATGATTGTAAAATTTGTGACTTACGGGAAATAAAATTACATTTGTAAAAAGTTTTCCGATGGGCAACATCATTTCAAGACCAAAGTACTCCGCAAAGGTTGACTCGTGGATAGGGAAAGGACAAATCATTGTTCTCACCGGGCAGCGGCGCGCCGGCAAAAGCCACATTCTGCTCGACTTCATGGCCCGCCACGAAAATGACGCGGATGCAAACATGATTTTCATCGACAAGGAAAAGACCAAGTTCGATTCCATAAAGACATATGAAGACCTGAATGTCTTCATAGCCGACCGGTTCGACGCTCAAAAGCACAACTTCATCCTTATCGACGAAGTACAGGACATCGCCGGATGGGAACGGAGCGTGCGAAGTTACCGAACCGAAGAAAACACCGACATCATCGTGACCGGAAGCAATTCCTCAATGCTGTCCTCAGACCTCGGCACCCTCATAGGAGGACGTTATGAGGAAATACACATCCGGCCGCTTGATTACATCGAATTCCTGACATTCCACAACCTTGAAAACAACGATGAGTCCCTGTCTGAATATCTTGAATTCGGAGGCCTGCCCGGACTTCAGAGAGTGGGGTTAAACGATCCGGAACAGTGTTGGGAATACCTCTCGGGGATATTCAACACAATCATGCTAAAGGATGTGATAGAAAGGCACGATGTGCGCAACCTTCCCTTCATGAATAACCTTGTGAGATTCCTGGCGGACAATGTCGGCAAGCTGAATTCGGCGACCGGGGTGGCGAACAAAATGAAAGCCCTAGGGCAGAACGTCTCACCAAAATCGGTTCAGGACTATATCGGCTATTTCAGCGAGGCTTACCTGCTTGACAACGTCTCGCGCTATGACATTCACGGCAAAAAAATATTCGAGGCCAATGACAAGGTGTATTTCGAGGACATCGGTCTGAGAAATTTCATCGCCGGAGGAAACCGCTCCGCCGACATTGAAAAAGTAATGGAAAATGTGGTCTATAACAAGCTTGCCGGCGACGGGTTCACCGTCAATGTGGGTCAGCTTCGGGCCGGTGAAATAGATTTTGTGTGCACACGCCCGAACCGGACGGTCTATGTTCAGGTCTCCTATATCATCGGCAACAGCCAGACTGAGGAAAGAGAATTCGGAAGTCTCAAAAAAATCAATGACAGCTATCCGAAATATGTCATATCGCTTACTCCGATGGTGCGCCGAAGTGATTATGACGGCATCACTCACCTCGGTCTCCGGGAGTTTCTGACGAACGGCCTCTGAACGGGAACCC
>CAZIFT010000080.1:3307-5808 GCA_964538395.1 uncultured Muribaculaceae bacterium | reverse complement strand
TGCCGATGCAACGGGCGCTTGCCAGCGATGACAGGCCTTGCGCGATAAGCGTTTATAAGCGGGTTACGGTTTTAAAAACAGATGACGAATGGACAAGAAGGTGCAGATGATGGACGCGGGAACCGCGCTTTTCTCCATGGACGGCGAGTTCGGAACGGCGCTGGGGCAGCTCAGGGCCGAGCTGAAGGAATACGGAAAGGTCACGGACGAGGACGACTGGATGGTGCTGGACTTTTCGACCCCCTGGCGCAAACGCTTCATCAGCTGCCACTTAGAGGCCTTCGGAGACGCCGGAAAACCGCATAGATATGCGGCCGTCTTCAAGGAGGGCAGCCGGAGCACAATCCTGAGGGGCTGCGTCCATGCCGTGGCCGCGGCTGCGGTGCTTCTGGGCGTCCTGGCGGCGAACATGTTGTTCCCCGAATCGTCAAGCGCGCTCAGGTCGGCGGCTTCGTTCGTCGTCTGTCTGCTGATTATTTATGCGTGGATAATTCCCAGCGGAAAGTCAGTGAAAACGCTCCGGGAGATAATCGAAAAAGTGAGCGCACTGAAGTAGAAAATCAGAGCCGCGAACGGGACTCGAACCCGCGACCTGCTCATTACGAATGAGCTGCTCTACCAACTGAGCTAAAGCGGCATACCCACAAAGGGGAATGCAAATATACAATTTTTCTTTGGAAGCCCAATGTTTTACGACATTATTATAATCGGAGGAGGCGCCTCCGGGCTTATGGCCGCATATGGCGCAGCCTCGTCGATGGACAAGCCTTCGGTGCTCGTGCTGGAGAAGATGCCGCGTCCCGGCAGGAAGATCATGATCACCGGCAAGGGACGGTGCAACTTCACGAATCTCAAGGACTGGGAGGATTTCTCCCGCCACGTGCGCACCAACCCGAACTTCCTGAAGCCGGCGTTTTTCAACCTCACTCCGCAGCGGCTGATCGACCTGCTCGACAGCTCCGCCGGTCTGGAGTCGGTGGTGGAGCGCGGCGACAGGGCCTTCCCCGTCTCGCACAGGGCTTCCGATGTGGTGGACGCCCTCGCCCGCCTGGCCCAGTCCGCCGGCGCCGTCATCCGCACCGCCGGCGAAGTGACAAAGGTCTCGCTCGAGCCCTCCCCCGCCGGCCAGTCTCCCCGAATGGCCGGGACCGTCCCCGAAGCGGCGTCATCCCTGCCGGCCGGAGCCGTTTCCGAAGGCAGTGCGATGCCCGCCGGCCAGTCTTCCAGCCCAGCCGGATCTTTTGAAAGCGGCGCGGTAAACGTTTCCGAAAACGGGGCATCAAAAGCCGTAAACGTTTCCGTCCTAAAAGGCGGCGACCGTTCAAAGGCCGGCGACGAATCGGGCCGGAATGATGCCGGCGAAGCAATGCCGGAAGGCTTTGTGATAAAATGCTCGGACGGAGCGAGTTTCGGCTGCTCGAAGCTGATAATCGCCACCGGCGGCCTCTCCTACCCCGGCACCGGCAGCACCGGCGACGGCTATTCATGGGCCCGCAGCCTCGGCCACAGCATAAAGCAGTGCTTTCCCTCCCTCACCGCCCTCGTCCCCAAAGGCTACAAAATGTCCGACGCCAAAGACGAGCTTCAGCGCATAGCCGATAAATACAAGTCCTTGAAATCCACGCAGATGGCCGGCGAATTCGGGCATATGCCAGAGAGCGGCCGGCAGACGGACGGAAACGGCTGGACAAACGGAAACGTCCGGACAAACGGAAACGGCTGGACAAACGGGGACGGAAACCGCCAGATGGCCGGCAGTCCGGAGGGCGGAAACGCAATCAGCCCGGCCGAAATGGCCGGGCTGAAAGGGCACATTGACCGGAGCGTGCCGCTGTCGGAAATCGGGCGGTCGCTCTGCGGAATCGAACTTAAGAATGTGGGAGTCAAGCTCTTCGCCGGAGACAACATCGTCCGGGACGAGACCGGAGACATCAGCTTCACCGACGGCGGACTGGAAGGTCCGGTGGGCTTCGCGATAAGCCGCGACTGCGTGAAGGCAATCCTCAGCGGCGCCAAAACGCGGGTGAGCATAGACATGAAGCCGGCCATAGACGCGGGCCGGGTGAAAGAAAGGGTTTCGGGCCTATGGCAGGAAATCCAGAAGGACCCGCGCAGCCGCAGCCTGTCCACAGGCGCGATGATGCGGATTCTGCTGGGCAAGCTTATGCCCACGGAGCTGATAAACGGATTTTTGAAATGGAATCCCGCCGTGCTGAGAAGCGCCCGGAACGGGCAGCGGGCCGACCTGAACGCCCTCGCCGCCGCACTGAAAGACTGGCGGTTCGAGATAGACGGTTATGTCGGATATGAGAGATGTGTGGTGACGGCCGGCGGAGTCGCCACCGAGGAGGTTCTGCCCAAGACTATGGAGTCGAGGCTCGTAAAGGGGCTGTATCTGTGCGGCGAGGTGCTGGACATCGACTCCGACACCGGCGGCTACAACCTCCACACCGCCTTCGCCACCGGCCTCCTCGCCGGCCAGTCCGCCGCCAAAAAGCTCA
>CAZIFT010000080.1:0-3207 GCA_964538395.1 uncultured Muribaculaceae bacterium | reverse complement strand
CTCAGAGAATAGTTCCGGAGCCGAGCATTTCCTCATCGTCGGCATACCAGACGGCGAACTGGCCGGGGGTGATGCCGCGCTGCGGAGTGTCAAAAAGAATATACAGACCGCCCTCGCGCATAAGCAGAGTACCCCGCTGCAGCGGCTGACGGTAACGGACCCGCACATTATAGCGCCGCACCTCGCCCGCAGCCATAGCCAGGTCCGGCCTGATCCAGTGCACATCGGCGGCGGCAATCTTCAGGCAGCTTCCCGAAAGCCCTCTATGTGTGTGACCTTCACCCACATAGACAATATTCCTCTCCACATCGGTCGCAATCACAAACAGCGGATTGTCATGCCCGCCGATGTTCAGCCCCTTCCGCTGCCCGACCGTATAAAACTGCGCCCCCTCATGCCGCCCGAGCATAGCCCCGAACGGATTGGCCTTATATCGGGTCTTCCGCACATGATGCTTGCCGGACTTATAGGTCTCCGTCTCGAACTTCAGGTCATATCGGAGCGGCGCCGCCAGAGTGTCCAGCTCCGCATCGGTCAATGCCGCAACAGCCTGAGCATCATAGTCATGGCCCTCAGCCGACGGCGTGCATTTGTCCTCAGAAATATAGTCGGTCACCATCTTCGGCTCAGCCCCGCCCTCGAGCCGTGACAGAATGGCACGCTTCGCCTGATAGAGCGGATCCGCGTCATACCACGCATCATAGACCTCCACCACATCGCCTTCGACCGACTTCAGCTTCTGCTGCAGGAAGACCGGCAAATCCACCTTTCCCACAAAGCATATGCCCTGCGAATCCTTTTTGTCGGCCGACGGCAAATCGGCCTCATGAGCCAGCCGCCGCACCTCGGGCTTGTCGAGGTCCCCAATCGGGAACATGGCCGCAGCAAGCTGCTGCTGAGACAGTTGGCACAGAAAATAGCTTTGGTCCTTGTTATGGTCGGAGCCGGCGAATATCCGGTATATGGTCTTGCCGTCCGGGCCTATGGTCTCGCCTTTCCGGCAATAATGCCCTGTGGCGACCATGTCGGCGCCCAGCTTGCGGGCCGCCTCCCAGAAGGCGTCGAACTTTATCTCGCGGTTGCAGAGAACATCGGGATTGGGGGTGCGGCCATGGGAATACTCGCTGAACATATAGTCCACCACGCGCTGGCGGTACTCTTTGGACAGGTCCACGAAATAGAACGGAATCCCTATCTTCCTGGCCACAAGCTCGGCCACGAAGCGGTCCTCCTCCCATTCGCAGTCGCCATGAAGGGTCGCGTCGGCGTCGTGCCAGTTCTGCATGAACATGGCGAAGACGTCGTAGCCCTGACGTTTCAGGAGAAGAGCGGCGACACTCGAGTCCACTCCGCCCGACAATCCAACACAAATCTTCATAATATCCAATTCCTCCTCCGCCTCATGACGGACAAAAGGCGGGCGCTTCGACAAGCTCAGCGACCGCCGGGGGCGGCTGCCGGCCCGGTTTTGCAAAGTTAAGTCGAGGCAATGTGCCTTCTAGGCCGCTCTGTGGCCGATTGACATGGACGTAACGCCCTTTTTTCGCCTCTACTTCCATGCCCACATGCCTCTCACACGCCTCAGAGGCCGATGGCCATGGACGAACTTTGTAAAAATTCACCAGCCAGGCCTATGCGTCCTTCCATCACCTGGCAACGGGCGGGCGCGGGCCTTTTTCCAGAGCCCGGCGCCCAGCCTGTAGCCGCCGGAGAGCGTATATTCCGGCGGCGGTGCCTGCCAAAACGCCCCTAAGCCTCATCCCCACCTCGCAACCGGCCAAACACGACCGCCGGGGGCGGCTGCCGGCCCGGTTTTGCAAAGTTAAGTCGAGGCAATGTGCCTTCTAGGCCGCTCAGTGGCCGATTGGCATGCTTTAGAGGGGGTAAAAAAGGGCTCTAAAGCATGGTGATGTGCCTCCCAGGCCCCTCAGAGGCCGGTCCCCTCGACTTAACTTTGTAAAAATCTCCACTCATGCGGGAGCAAGCATAATTTCCAGGTCGCCAGACAGTACACCAGGCCGCAACAGCGGCGCGTCACAAGCGTCAGCGAGGTTTTCGGAAGAAAACCGAAGCAGCTTTGACGCCGGCGGAGCTTTGCGCAGCCGCATTCTCCCACCGGGAGATGTCGCGCAGCGACAGAGGGGTAAACAAGCGGGGGACGACGCGCAGCGCCGGCCCAGCTTTGACGCCGGCGGAGCTTTGCGCAGCCGCATTCTCCCACCGGGAGATGTCGCGCAGCGACAGAGGGGTAAACAAGCGGGGGACGACGCGCAGCGCCGGCCCAGCTTTCCCTTTTTCGTTGCCCGAAGGGCAACAAAAAAGGGAAAGCCCCGTACATCGCACCGCTACAACCTCCTACCCTTGCTCCCTTCCGGTCCTGGGGGAATTCAGAGGGAGCTGGTCGTGTACGACTTTCCCTTGTGCAAATATAGTAATTTTCGGAATATTCCTCTACAGACTGTCGAATATAAACGGCAGAATGCTTTCCACACCCACGAACTTCCAGATCTCCCGCCTGCCGACCATCAGAATGGTCAGGGGGCGGCCCGAAAGCTTCTGATACTCGGCCATGACCTGACGGCAGGCCCCGCACGGAGTCGCAGGGGCGTCACAGATGGTCTGCGAATGCCCTCCCACGACGGCCAGGCTCACAAAAGGCACGCCCGGATGCATGGCCGCGGCCGCAAACATGGCCGTACGCTCAGCGCATAGACCCGAAGGGTAGGCGTCATTCTCCTGATTCGAGCCCGGGACTATGCTCCCGTCGGCCAGCAGGACAGCCGCGCCCACATTGAAGTGCGAATGCGGCGCATACGACGACTTCTGGGCGGCAATTGCGGCCTCCGCGACCTTCCGGTCCTCAGGCTCCAGCTCATCCAGAGACCCATAGACCGAATACTTGATTTCAAGCCTATTCTCTTTCATTTTCAGTGTTATTAGTGGTTCATCGGCCCCCGAGTCCTGCCCGGGGCCGGAAAATATCAGCAGGCCGCAGTGCCTCAAGGGGCGTCCCGGCCGCACCGGCCTAGGCCTCCTCAGCGCCAGCAGCGCCGGCACCATCGGAAGCGCCCTCGCCCGAAACAGCGCCAGCTTCCGGAGCGGACTCCTCGCCCTCCTCAGAAACAGCCGCCACAAACTCCTCGGGATGCAGGCGGCGATAGACAGCCTTGGCACAATTGATTCCGTCCATGGCCGAAGACACTATGC
>CAZIFT010000079.1:0-5827 GCA_964538395.1 uncultured Muribaculaceae bacterium | reverse complement strand
GCTATATTCGTGGAATACTCAACTAAATGGCAAAATATGGAAGGAAATAAAGTGCCGGCATATCCGCTTGTGGATATGTCCGAATTGAACAGATGCCTGCTCTGCAGCGACGCCCCCTGTACAAAACAATGCTCCAAGGGTCTCCCCGTCGGGGACATCCTCCGCTCCGTCTATTTCCGCAACGGAATGGGCGCCCTGGAAAAGGCCAGGGGAGTCCAGTGCCTCGACTGCGACGCGCCCTGCGAGCGCGCCTGCCTGCTGGGCAAAAAGAGCTCTCCCGTCCTGATCAAATCCATAATGAACTCGCTCTATGAGGCCGCAAAGACCACCGTCGATGCCGGAATCGTGAGCGAAAACCAGCTGCGCGGCGCCTTCTTCGTCCCTCAGGAGCCGGACATCACAGCGGACATATGCGGAGTGAAGCTGGAGAATCCCTTCCTTCTGTCCTCCTCAGTGGTGGCCAGCAGCTACGAGATGTGCGCCAAGGCCTTCCGCGCAGGCTGGGCCGGAGCGGCTTTCAAGACCATATGCACGTTCCCGCAGCACGAGGCTTCGCCCCGTTTCTCGGCCATAACCAACCATTCCAATTCATTCTGCGGCTTCAAGAACATCGAGCAGCTTTCCGACCACAGCGTGGAAGAGAACATGGAAGTGTTCCGCCGCCTCAAGGCCGAATTCCCCACCAAGGTGATCGTGGCCTCGATAATGGGCCAGAACGAGCAGGAATGGACCGACCTCGCCCACAGATGCGAGATGGCCGGAGCGGACGTGATCGAATGCAACTTCTCCTGCCCCAATATGGAGTCCGACTCGCTGGGCATAACCATAGGCCAGGATCCGGCGCTGATCGAGAAATTCACGCGCGCGGTCCGCAGGGGCACCAAACTTCCCGTGCTGGCCAAGATGACCCCTAACATCACGGACATGGTCCCCATGGCAGCCGCCGCGAAGAGGGGAGGGGCCGACGGCATCGCCGCCATCAACACCATCAACAGCATCACCGGAGTGAACATCGACACCTTCACCGCCGAGCCTGACGTGCACGGCAGCTCGATAGTGGGCGGATATTCCGGCCAGGCGGTCAAGCCCATAGCCCTGCGCTTCATCTCGGACATGGCCAGAAGCGAAGAGCTCAAGGGCATGCACCTGAGCGCAATGGGCGGCATAGAGAACTGGGTCGATGCGGTGGAGTTCATCTCGCTCGGAGCCGGCAGCGTCCAGATCACCACGGCCGTGATGCAATATGGCTACCGCATAATCGACGACCTCGTCGACGGCCTGAAATACTATCTCAAGGTCAAAGGCTTCAGCAATGTCAGGTCCATAATCGGCGCCGCAGTGGGTAGCATAGTGGCCCACAACAAGCTGGAGAGAGACACCGTGCTCCTGCCCAAGTTCAATTATGACAAGTGCGTGGGCTGCGGCAGATGCTACATCTCCTGCTATGACGGAGGCCATCAGGCCATCGCCTTCGACATCGAGGACAGAAAGCCCCGTCTCGACGCCAAGAAGTGCGTGGGCTGCCACCTGTGCCGCCTCGTGTGCCCGGCCAAGGCCATAGGCGTGGCCGCACGGCGACTCGACCGCCAGTAGCTGATCCGGAGGCTGTCCGTCTTGTGATCAGGCCCCGATTAAACGAAAAATCTGCGGTTCCCGGATTTGCCGGGGGCCGCAGATTCATTTATGCCGATATCTCTCAGAAAAACCGCTGACAGATAACCTTATGGATGCTGACTGACTAATCGTTGGCGATTACGAATTCTCCCAGGGTTGACGTGCAGAGGTTTCCGAACCAATAGGAATTCTCCACATAGACATGTGAGCCGAGAGTGTGGGTGTAGAGATATTCATAGAGCTCCCTGTAGGTCTGGTCGGGGTCATTGGAGAGCGTGTTCACCAGGTTGTTGGAGAAGCGGTCGCTCATCCATATGTGCAGCTCGGCGGAATGGAAGTCGGCAAAGGACGACTCCGCGGAGCCGGCGCTCGCTATGCCCAGTATTCCGGGGATGTTCTGAGCCTGCCGGGCCATGTTCCTGGAATAGCAGGGCTCCAGAAGCATAAGCATCTTGCGGTAGCGCTTCTCGGCGTACATCTGCTCCAGGGTGCTGCGGAACTCCGCCTCCGAGAACACCTCCCCGTCGCTGCGCCACTCGAATCCGTTCACCTTCTTGGTCTGGGCCAGGCATCCGTGGCCGCTCCAGAACAGCAGCACGTTGGACCTGTCCGTAGTGTTCAGCACGACGGGGAGGCGGGCGCTGCTTCTGCCCAGCATGATGTCCTGTATGTCGCTGACGCTCAGGCTGTCGGTGCTGTAGTCTATGTCGGCGTACATATAGAGGTTCTTGCCGTAGGTGGTGCAGCTGACCTTGCCCTTGAACGGGTTCCTGTCGTTGTATGCGAGCTCGTTGGAGACGATGAGTATGATGTGGTCGTCGTCCCAGCCGTAGCTCTGCAGCATCTGATAGACATTGAGCACGTCGGCCTGATGGCGGTAGTTGCTCCATTCACTGGAGCCCTGCACCAGAAGCGCATAGCTGTTCTCGTGGGGCTGGTACTGGACCGGGCTGTCCCGGTCCTCGATGTCTTCAATCATTTTCGCCTTCCAGTTCCAGGAGGCGAGGGTGGATGCCGTGCGGCTGCTGCCGTCGGAGCTCATATAGTCCAGGCTCAGGAACTTGTTGTTATAGACGGTCCAGTGGACATAGGTGCTCTGGATAAGGCTGGTGCAGGCCTCGCTGTCGAAACGCAGCACGCCGCTGGCTCCGACCAGCTTGACATAGGACCCGCCGCCCTTGAGGAGGGTCATCAGGGACTTCATGCCCAGCTCGTCCCAGATGGGGAAGGGGTCGTCGCCCAGGGACGTTATCTGGCGTATGATTTCGTTGGCGTCCGTCTGCCCTTCGCTATGGTTCATGACGAATGCGGTGATGCCGCTGAGCAGCAGCGCGTCATAGACCTGGGCCTCGGCTCCGGCGGGCGCATATCCGAATTTCTCTTCATATGCTATCTTGAAGCCGGTGGAAGGGTCGGCATAGGGGGCTATGCCTTCGGCGCCTTCGGCAAGTTCGCCGAGCTCAAGCAGATAGGCCGAGAGGGCTCCGTTGGAGAAGAGTATCCTGGGGGTGTCGTCGCCCAGAGCCGCTTTGGCTTTCAGCACGACTTCGGCGTCGCCGGCCGAATTCACCGCGCAGATGACGCAGTCCACTCCGGACTGCAGGGCTTTCCGGGCATGGTCCGAAAGGTCTGCGCCTGTGTATTGGAATATGTTTTCGGTGGAAAGCTCCATGCCCATCTCAGTGGCGAGGAACGGGACCCATTCGTGGAAGGTCTGGCCATATTCATCGTCCGGCGTGAGCAGGGCTATGCTCTTGGCGTTTGATTCCCAGGCCTTTGCGAGCAGAGCCTCGCTCTGGCTGACATCGGTCTCGCACAGCGACCACAGGAAAGGCTTCTCTGCCTTGTCTCCGGATTTGGTCACGGAATAGCGGCGGATTATGTTTTCGCTGGACGCGCACGGCACTATCAGCGGCTTGCTGTGGACCTTGAAGGCGCTGGCCATTATGTCCACGTTTTCGTTGCGGAGCGGGCCTATGGCGAGCAGAAGGTCATCGCGGCCGGCAAGCGCCTCGGCGAGCGAATCCAGGTCCACTTTGTCCTCGTCATACAATTCCAGCGCCAGGTCCACTGCCGAGGAGTCTCCCATCTCGGCCACATATTTCTGGGCTTTGCGCATGTTGGTGAGGGCATAGCTCACCACGTTCTCCAGCCGGTTCTGATACTCTCCGCTTTTGTTCAGAGGCAGCACCACGGCCACCTTGTAGTCGGTGGTCGTTATCTTAGAGTAATAGATTATCTCGTCCGGCTCCCTGCCGCAGGCGGAGAGGAGACAGACGGCAACAGCGGCCATGAACAGGAACAGTCTATTCTTTCTCATAATCTTCCTCCTTTTGCAGCGCAAGGTCGTAGTACATCTCCGCTATTCCCTCCAGGCGGTCCTTGTAGTCATCGGCGACGACGATTTCGGTGTAGCCCGACGCCAGCCCGAGGTCCAGATGGCGCTCAGGCGTCTCCTGCTCGTCCGACCACCAGGCGGTGATCCAATCCTCAAGCACGCTGTCCATGTGCTTGACTACGGAGAAGGGGACCCGCGGCGAATAGAGCTGCATGTCGGCGTCCACACCGACGGTGTAGAAGCTCTCGGGATTTTCCCTGTTGTATCTGTAGAATCCCTGGGACGAGCCTCCGCAGAGCGGAATGACCATGTCGCAGGTCTTGTCGAGGGAATAGGACATCTGATAGGTGATGTCGGCCTTGTCATAGCCGCCGGAAGTTCCGGTCAGCCAGGACTCCTTCATTACTATCTCCGACCCGCAGTCCATGAGGGCCTGGCGGAAGGCGTTGCCCATGTCGGCGATGTTGGTCTCGGTCTGATTGGCGTTCACTATCTCGATTGCGCCTGTGTCCGACAGGAAGTCCCTCGCCACCATTCCGGCCTGGTAGTAAACTCCGTACTGGGGAAGCCTCAGGGTATAGACGGGCAGGGTGGTGTCGCCGGACTCGCAGAGAAGCAGGTCCACGTTGGAGGCCCTTGTCAGGAGGGACTCATATTTGTGCAGTATCGGTTCGAGATTGTCGTTGGCCATGACCACCAGGGCCTTGCGGTCCTTTTTCTCGGTCTGCATATAGTCCAGCAGATACTGGATGGTGGAGATGGTGCTGGCGGTGTCGGCGGGCAGGTCCACCACGGACACCATCAGGTTGCAGTCGCCGGCTCCCTTCACCACGCCGCGGTAGATTTCGTCCACATAGCTGATGTCGCCGAGCGAGCCTTTTTTGGATACGAAAAAGACCATGTCACGGTTCTCTGAGGCTTCTTCCTCGATCTCGACGAAAATCGTCCGCCCTTCTTTTTCGCAGGAAAGGAAGACCGAAATGCCGAGCAGGACGGCGAAAATTTTTCTGACTATGCTCATGTTTAACCCTGATGGGTGATAAAATCTTGTAAAATTAAGAAAGTTAATGTTCTGTTCCAAGTGGTTGCGCGCTGTTTTTTGGAGGTGCCTGCAAACTTCATTTTGCCATCTCACTTTTTACATGTAAATTCGCGCCCCGTGTTTTACCACCTCCCGATATGAGTTTAGAGACACTTAAGCAGAATCTTCGGACTGTACCTGATTTCCCGAAGAAAGGCATACTTTTTTACGATATCACCACCCTGCTCAAGGACCCGGCGTGCTTTGCCGAGCTTGCCGACAGGCTTTGTGAGATATACAGGGACAAGGGCATCACCAAGGTGGTGGGAGTGGAGTCGAGAGGCTACATAATGGGTTCGGTGATTGCCGCGCGGCTGGGTGCCGGCTTCGTGCTGGTGCGCAAAGCGGGCAAGCTCCCTGCGGAGGTCTATGGCGACAGCTGCGATATGGAATACGGCAGCTCCAGGCTCGAGATCCACCGCGACGCCATCACTCCCGACGACGTGGTGCTGATTCACGACGACCTGCTCGCGACAGGCGGCACCATGGCGGCTGCAGCGCGGCTGGTGGGCAGAAACTGCCCCAAGAAGGTCTATCTCAACTGCGTTATCGAGCTTCTGGAGCTCGGGGGACGCAAGGCTTTCCCTGCCGGGACCGAAATCACGACCATACTGCAACTCTAAGAATATCCTTGGGCCTGCCTGCGGCGGGCCTTTTCCGTTTATAGGAACAACATATATATCTGATAATGAAAAAAGTTTTCATTGCGGCAGTAATTGCCGGCGCGTTCGTGGCTCAGGGAGCCAAGGCGCAGACCAACTTTCAGACCTTCTGGGACTTCGGTCGCGGTCATG
>CAZIFT010000078.1:0-5857 GCA_964538395.1 uncultured Muribaculaceae bacterium | reverse complement strand
TGGAAAAGGAGGAAGGCGATGAAGCCGAATCCGGCCAGCAGAGCAAGAGCAAATGTGGCCATCACAAGTAGGGGCAGCATCTTGTCAAGATAGCTTCCCTCATGCTTCCACACCCCGCGCAGATGCACGACATAGAGCGGAAGAGTCACGACATAGATGTAATGCCACGGGTCGAAGAAACGGGCCAGACAGAATGCGACCATGCACACCCATCCGAGCACGATGAGGGCCGTCTGATAGACCCTCGCCCAGTGGAGCCCAAGCTTTATGGCCACCGTGACTCTGGTGGCCGCATCAGTCTTCATGTCGCGTATATTGTTGACATTCAGCACGGCCACGCTGAAAAAGCCTATTGCGCAGGCCGGCAGGAGCAGCCAGAACGTGGGTATCGTGTGCGCCACCACGAAATAGGACCCCAGCACCGAGGTGAGGCCGAAAAAGATGAACACGAAGATGTCCCCGAGGCCTCTGTAGCCATAGGGATTGCGTCCCAGAGTGTATTTCATCGCACCGGCCATTGCCGCTGCGCCCAGCATCATCAGGCATATGGACTCCAGGCAGAAGAGAGTCCCGTAGGACTCGCGTATCATCCACAGTCCGAAGGCTATGCATGCGGCAAAAGCCCCGCCTATCAGCATCTTCATGTCCTTTATGCTCAGCTCGCCGGTGTCCAGGCCTCCCATAAAGCCGACCCTGTCCTCAGTGTCAGTGCCGCTCAGCACATCGCCCAGCTCATTGGACAGGTTGGAAAGAATCTGCAGCGACACCGTTGTGAGCATCACCAGGACGCATACGATAGGGGACACCTTATTGTCGGACGCTGCCAGAAGCATGCCCAGACACACTCCGGCCAGGGAAAGGGGAAGGGTGCGCAGACGCAGGGAGCGCACGGCTGACTTGAATTTACTCATTTTGAAGGTTTTTCTGTTTTTGGAGCCTTTTCGGGAAAAGCACCTTGATGTTCAGCGAAATCATGTGAAGCACCGCGCGCATGAAGCCCATGAGGCGGGTGTCGAAGAGAAACTGCTCCCTCGGAGGGCGGCCCTTGGGCGAGAAAAGGAAACGGTATCTCTCCTTCAGCGAATATCTGGAGTCCCTCCATTTCGGGATCCCGTGATTCCTGTCGCAAACGCACAATATTCCGGGACACACCACGCTGCTGATTCCGTGCGCGGCGGCCCTGATGCCATAGTCATAGTCCCCGAAGCTGTGGTGATAGCGCGGCTCGAGGTTGCCCACGGTCTTGAACACATGGCGCGGCACCAGCACCAGATTGCCGTTGAAGCAGAAGCACGGCACCGGAATCGTGTCGTCCGGGCGTATGATTCTCAGCGACTTGGTCCTTCCGCCATAGCTCAGAAGCCCGGCGGAGTCCTCCGCGGTGCCGGCGATTATGGCCTTGTCCGCCAGAAAGCCCGAATTCTCCAGCATCGCGGCCAGCGCGCCCTCCCTGAGGGCCACGTCGTCGTTCATCCACAGATAATAGTCATAGTCGCGGTTCTGCGCGGCCCTGTCCCATGCCAGCCTCATGCCCTGGTTCCAGAACAGGTTGCCGCCGCCCGGAATCAGGAACACCTGCGGAAACTTCTCGGCCACGGCCTCGGCGGTCCCGTCGCTGCTCCCGTCGTCCACCAGGAATATGTCGAAGCTGAAGCTCTCCAGCCCCTTCATCCCGTCGATCTGACGGAAACACTCCAGCAGGCAGGCGAGAGTCTTCTCCCTCCTGTCGTGGGACGTCATCAGTATCGCGACCGTTTTCTGTTCCATAGACCCTTATTCCAGCTTGAGGACGGCCATGAACGCGCTCTGCGGCACCTGCACGGTTCCGATCTGGCGCATGCGCTTCTTGCCCTCCTTCTGTTTCTCCAGCAGCTTCCTCTTTCGGGTGATGTCGCCGCCGTAGCACTTTGCGGTCACGTCCTTTCTCACCTGCTTCACCGTCTCGCGGGCGATGATCTTCGCGCCTATGGCGGCCTGGATCGGGATGTCGAACTGCTGCCTGGGGATCAGGTCCTTGAGCTTCAGGCACATCTTGCGGCCGAAGTCATAGGCGTTGTCCTCGTGGATGAGGGTGGACAGGGCGTCGGCCGGCTCTCCGTTCAGGAGTATGTCCAGCCTCACCAGCCTGGCCGGCTTGTATCCGGTGACATGATAGTCGAACGAGGCATAGCCCTTCGATATGGTCTTGAGGTTGTCATAGAAGCCGAACACTATCTCCGAGAGCGGCATGTCATAGTTTAGCTCCACCCTGTCGGCGGTGATGAAGTGCTGCCCGATGAGGGTGCCCCTCCTGTCCAGGCACAGCTTCATTATGGGGCCGAAGAAGTCCGACTTCGAGATTATCTGGGCCCTGATGCAGGGCTCCTCGATGTGGTCGATGAGGGTCGGGGCGGGCATTCCGGAAGGGTTGTGCACCTCGAGCACGTCGCCCTGGGTGGTGAACACCTTGTAGGACACGTTGGGGACGGTGGTGATCACATCCATGTTGAATTCCCTGAAGAGCCTCTCCTGGACTATCTCCAGATGCAGCAGTCCCAGGAATCCGCAGCGGAATCCGGAACCCAGCGCCAGCGAGGACTCGGGCTCATAGACAAAGGAGGCGTCGTTGAGCTGGAACTTCTCCAGCACCGAGCGCAGCTCCTCGAACTTGGACGCGTCCACCGGGTACATTCCGGCGAAGACCATAGGCTTCACCTCCTCAAATCCGGCTATCGCCTCGCTGCAGGGCCTCTCCACATGGGTTATGGTGTCGCCCACCTTCACCTCCACGGCGCTCTTGATGCCCGATATTATATAGCCCACGTCTCCGCACGAGACCTGCTCGGTGGGGGTGAGCTTCATCTTCAGGACTCCCACCTCGTCGGCGGTGTACTCCTGGCCGGTGCTGAAGAACTTCACATGGTCGCCCTTGCGGATGGAGCCGTTCTTCACCTTGAAGTAGGCTATCACTCCGCGGAACGAGTTGAACACCGAGTCGAAGATCAGCGCCTGCAGGGGAGCCTCCGGGTCGCCGTCCGGAGCGGGAATCTTCTCCACTATCGCGTCCAGCAGCGGCGCCACTCCCTCTCCAGTCCTGGCAGACACGCGGAACACGTCCTCGGGCTTGCAGCCCAGCAGGTCGCACACCTCGTCGGCCACCACGTCGGGCCTGGCGGAATCCATGTCGATCTTGTTCAGCACCGGGATTATCTCCAGCCCGTGGTCTATGGCCTGGTAGAGGTTGGAGATGGTCTGGGCCTGGACTCCCTGGGTGGCGTCCACCACGAGAATCGCGCCCTCGCATGAGGCGATCGAGCGTGAAACCTCATAGGAAAAGTCCACATGGCCGGGAGTGTCGATCAGGTTGAGGAGATATTTCTCACCCTTATAGACATGCTCCATCTGGATCGCATGGCTCTTGATGGTGATACCTTTCTCCTTCTCGAGGTCCATGTCGTCCAGCACCTGGTTGCCCTTCTCCCTTTCGGCCAGCGTTTCGGTCAGTTCCAGAAGCCTGTCGGCGAGGGTGCTTTTCCCGTGGTCGATGTGGGCGATTATGCAGAAATTCCTTATATGCTTCATACTCTTTGTCTATGCGGCAGTTTTGTTTCAGCCCGCGCGGACGCTTCCGCACGGGCGCTACGGTTCAATTATTCGGCCGAGGGCTTCGAAGCCTCGTCGAGAGTCACGCTGATGATTCTCACGGGGTTCACGGGAAGGTCCCTGGCTCCTGTGGGGACGGCTGCGATCTTGTCCACCACGTCGAGTCCCTCCACGGTCTCGCCGAACACGGTGTAGTCACCGTCGAGCTGGGCGCATGAGCCGGCGTCCTGCACTATATAGAACTGCGATCCGGAAGACTCCTTCTCTGGATTGGATGCGTCGCCCCTTCTGGCAGCTGCCAGAGCTCCTTTCTTATGCGTGTATTCGGGCACGAACTCAGCGGGGATGGTGTATCCCGGGCCGCCCTTGCCATATTCGGCCACCCTGGAGGTGTCCCTGGTGTAGGGGTCTCCGCCCTGAATCATGAATCCGTCGATCACTCTGTGGAAGAGCAGACCGTCATAATAGCCGGAGAGAGCGAGCTTCTCGAAGTTGGCGCGGTGGCCGGGGGTCTTGCTGTAGAGCTTCACCTTGATGGTGCCCAGGTCGGTGTTGATGTCGAACACGGGCTCCTCGGGGAGGAGGGGAATCAGCTTGTCGGCGTCCTTGGACTTCTTCTCGAACTCAACCTGCCACAGGGAGTCCTTCACTGCCTGCTCCCTGGCCGCAACGGCGGCGGGATCTTCGGCCTTCTTGTTGTTTCCGCAGCCTGCCACAGCGGCGGCCGCAAATGCACAGCACATAGTTTTGAATAATATGTTTTTCATAACCAATTGATATTGTTGTCAATATAATAAAAGTCCGGCGATGCCGCCTCCCAATATGATGAGAATCGGGTTCGCCTTGAAGCCGAGCGAGGCCACCATCGCTGCTCCGAACAGGGCCCAGCTCTTCCAGTCTATGAAGTTGTCTCTGATCACGGTGACCTGCGGCGTGCTGAAAAGCGGAGTCCCGCTCCAGTCCACATTGAATATAAGTATGAGCGCCGCCGCGCCTATGAGTCCGGCCACCACCGGCCTGAGCCAGCTCATCACCCCCTCGAACAGCGGGTTGCCGGTCACCTTCTCATAGAACTTCACTATCATCAGCACTATCATGAACGAGGGCAGCACGCAGGCGAAGGTGGCCACCGCCGAGCCCAGAATGCCCACCAGATGGCTTGCGCCGGCGTTTGTCAGCACCTCATAGCCCACAAAGGTGGAGCAGTTCACCCCGATCGGTCCCGGGGTCATCTGTGATATGGCCACAATGTTGGTGAATTCGCTCTCGGTCATCCACGCATGGGCGGTCACCACCTGAGTCTGGATCAGGGACAGCATGGCATAGCCTCCGCCTATGGTGAAGAGGCCGATCACGAAGAATGTCGAGAAAAGCTGCGCGAAAATCAGAGCCGTATCCATGTCCTACCTCCCCATTCTGTTTTTCTGATACTTTTCCTTCATGGTCACTGCGGCGCAGGCCATAACTATCACCACCAGCAGGATCCATATGGGCGACACGTTGAGGAACGCCACCAGCAGGAGCGAGCCTATGGTCAGGACCCATGCCCACCAGTTTTTATTGCTTTTCCTGGCCATCTTCACCGTCGGGGCCGCTATCAGCGACACCACCACGGGGCGTATGCCGTTGAAGATCCGGACCACCACCGGGTTGTCCTGGAAGTTGGACAGGAACATGGCGATGAGCAGTATTATCAGGAAGGAGGGGAGGACCGTCCCGAAGGCCGCGGCCACGCTGCCCTTGGTGCCGTGCAGCTTGTGTCCCGTGAATATGGACATGTTGACCGCCATTATGCCCGGCGAGGACTGCGAGAGGGCGACTATGTCCGGAAACTCCTTCTCGTCCACCCAGCCTCTTCTCACCACTTCGGCCTCTATCAGGGGAATCATGGCATAGCCTCCGCCTATGGTGAAGGCTCCTATCTTGGCGAACACCATGATTATCTGCATTATCGATGCCTTTTCCTTCATTCTTCTGTCTTCTCTCCTTTTTTCCCGTCCCCTGCGGATTTCCGCCGCGCCGGCGGATAATTGCCTTCCGCACGCGCGGGAGCGGGTTTATATAGGTAGGCAAAGTTAAGAATAACTGCGCTTATCCATAGGGAAGTGCAAAAAAAATCAAAAAAATGGGAAAAATATTTGCGCTGAAAGAAAAAGTGTATATCTTTGCAGTCCGTTTGGAATTCAAACCAAACGCACTGAAGTTCTTTGAAAATACTGGAAGGAAAGTACAAGGAAGCAAGTACCTTAAAAACAAAGAAAACGAGAGCGTTGAT
>CAZIFT010000077.1:0-6071 GCA_964538395.1 uncultured Muribaculaceae bacterium | reverse complement strand
TCGAGCAGGAGACCCGCTCCCTTCGCAGCATCAGCGATTCATTCAAGAAGATTGTCATCGTCCGGGACAGAATCAAGCCTCGCCGGGACGAGTACGGTATCCTCACTCTCGGACTCTTCGATTTCCTTCTGCATCCGGAAAGTCTGGACTTGTAGCGGCAGGACATTGTCGGCACCAACCCTCAGGAGATGGCCGAAGAACCCTGCCTCAGCGTCGTTGACTGCCCGCTGGTCAGGTAAATCCGCCCCTAAACGTTATATATCGCCCGGAAGGTTTCACTTTCGGGCGAATGTATTATATTTGCAAAAGAGTAAAGGGTCTTACTGTTAGATATGGTACTGGAAAAGCAGATACTGATGTTCCTTAACATCGTCAACAACAGCGTGAAGCAGTGTATGGCCGAGAAATTCCAGAAGGCGGGTTTCAACCTGACTCCGGAGCAGTTTCTCGTGATGGACACTCTGTGGGACGAAGGCGTCCTCACCCAGCAGCAGATCGCAGACATCACCATGAGGGACAAGAATTCCATCGTCAAGCTGATTGACGGTCTGGAAAGCCGCAAGCTTGTCCGCAGGGTCAGCAACCCTAAGGACAGGAGGCAGAACCTGATAGAGGTGACTCCATATTCCCGGAAAATCAAGGACAAGGTGACGGAGCTTTCCTGGGAGGCCGTCGCGGACATCACGGGAGACATCCCGCGCGAAGACCTGAAGGCGTTCGTAAGGACGCTGGCGGCGATGGAGAAAAACATGGACCCCGCGGCCGACCTTGAGGCCCTGGCTCTCAAATATCCCACGAAAAAATCGGAAGAATGAAAGGATTGTATGACCTTCTGATGAAGGATTACCGTTTGAAGGAAGGACTCAACGCATGCATCAACTGCGGCACCTGCACAGCCATATGCCCTGCGGCCGAGTTCTACCGCTATGACCCCAGACGCATCGTGGACATAGTCCAGAGCAAGGACGACGACGCGATCGAGGAGCTGCTGAAGAGCGACACGATCTGGTATTGCGGAGAATGCATGAGCTGCATGACCCGATGCCCCCGCAAGAATGTGCCGGGGCTTGTGGTGATGGCCCTGAGAAACCTTTCCATAGAGCTGGGCTATTTCGTGGAGTCCGAGAAAGGCCGCCAGCAGTGCCTGCTGACCAAGGACCTGTGCTCGAACATCCTCGACTATGGCTATTGCATCTATCCGCGCCGCTTCGACTATGCCCGCCATCCGGAGGCCGGAAAGGTGTGGGAATGGGAAGAGCAGCACCTGGACGATGTGTTCGAGCGCCTCGGGGGCAATCTCGACGGCAAGGGACCGGGCGCGATGAGGCGCATCCCGCAGGAGGACCTCGACGAGCTGAAGCGGATATTCGACGAGACCGGAGCGACCGCAAGAATCGAAAAAGTCCGCGCGGCGGGCCTGAAGAAGGCCGAGGAAATGGGGCTGACCGAGGAGGAGTTCGAGCAGAAAATCTACACGGACAGCGACCCCGGACATTTGAACAGATAATTGAAGGACAATGATCTACGAAGGCAAACAGAAAATCTGGTCTGACTACCAGAAAGAGATACCGGACGACCACTATTTCTATGTGCGCAGCTGCATAAGGCAGAGCTTTTTCCCTGCTGCGGAGGCCGCATTCCTGGACATAACCAGAAACCGGCTGGGCAAGGACATATTCGAGACTGAGCACCACACCACCTGCGGCGGCATCGCCTATCACTCCGACACCATCCCGCAGGAGACGGCCATGACCATAATCGCCCGACAGTTCGCCCTCATGGCGAAATATGGCTATGAAAACTATGTCTGCTCCTGCATCACCTCGTTCGGTCTCTACTGCGAGACCATGGAGACATGGCGCGAATATCCGGAGCTGGAGGCCAAGGTCCGCGATAATCTGTGGAAGACCTGCCATCTGGAATTCGCCAAGCCGAAGTTCCTCGTGCATGCCAGCGACCTCGTCTATAAGTACCGCAATCTCATCGCGGCGCAGGCCAAGCATAAGCTCATCGATGTCCACACCGGACGCCCCCTGAGGGTGGTGGAGCACATCGGCTGCCACTATTCGAAGATGTTTCCTTCCAAGGGAGTGGGCGGCGCCGAGTATCCTTATGTGCTTGTGGGCATGATAGAGGCCTGGGGCGGCGAGATAATCGATTATCCGGAGCGCAGGCATTGCTGCGGCTTCGGCTTCCGCCAGTATTTCATCCAGGGCAACAGGGGATATTCCCTGTCCAACACGCACAAGAAGTTCGAGAGCATGGAGCCGTTCCATCCGGACCTGATCATAACCAACTGCCCCGGCTGTCCGTATTTCCTTGACAGATGGCAGTATGTGATCGCCGAATCGACGGGAAAGACCTATGGGGAGAACGGCCACGGAATCCCGGTGTTCACCTTTGAGGAGCTGGCCGGACTCGTGCTGGGCTATGACCCGTGGGACCTGGGCCTGCAGGTGCACCAGGTGGGCGTGGAGCCGCTGCTGGAGAAAATGGGCATAGACTATGACCCGGACAGGAAATATAAGGGCGTCGGCGGCAAGAATCTCGGCCAGCCCGGTCCTTGCAGTTGTCTAAAATAAACATCGGATATGAAAAACAATGTGCTTATCATAGGTGGCGGGCCTGCCGGCCTGGAAGCCGCTTCAGGTCTCCAGAGGCTTGGCTATAATGTCATCCTCATCGAGCGCTCGCAGACTCTCGGCGGCCATCTCGCCAAATGGGACAGACTTTTCCCTGACGGAGTTCCGGCCTCGTCCGCGCTTGACGGGCTCCTGAAGAAAATGGACGGGGTCAAGTGCTTCACCGACACCGAAGTCCAGTCCATCAACCGCCTGGACAAGTCCTATAATGTGATACTCTCCAACGGCATCACTGTCCTCTCCGACGCCGTGCTGCTCTCGACGGGCTTCGACCTGTTCAAGGCCGGCAAGAAGGAGGAATATGGCTATGGCATATATGACCATGTGATTACCAACGGGGACCTGGAGGCATGGTTCAGGACGGGCAATGACACCCGCATCGACAAGCCCCGGAAGGTCGGCTTCGTGCATTGCGTTGGCTCGAGGGACGAGAAGTCCGGGTGCAGGTCCTGCTCGAAGGTGTGCTGCGCCACTGCGGTCAAGCAGGCCTGCGAGATGAAGCAGGCTTTCCCCGACGCGCAGGTGTATTGCTTCTATATGGACCTGCGCATGTTCGGACGCCATTATGAGGACCTCTATCTGAGCGCGCAGAAGGACTATGGCGTGCGCTTCATCAGGGGGCGTCTGGCCGAGGTGTCCGAGAATGTGGACGGAAGCCTTCAGGTGAAGGCTGAGGACACGGTCGCCGCCAAGCCGCTGAAGGTCACGCTGGACCTGCTGGTGCTGATGGCCGGAATGAGGCCTTCCGCAAGCGGCAGGGCTGTGGGAGACCTTCTGGAGCTGCCTGTGGAGGAGGACGGCTTCTTCGCGGTGCGCGACGCGGTTCTCGCCGGCCAGCGCAGTCCGCTTCCCGGACTGTTCCTCGCCGGAGCCGCCACGGGACCCAAGACTCTGCCGGACACTCTGGCCGATGCGAGGGGAGCGGTCGTGGAGATTGACCGCTATCTCACCGACATATTCCCCGATGCCAAGAATTACAAGAATTTGATCCGCGAGAGATGGTAGATTTCGGTTTCGGTCTGGTCCCAAGTTCCAGAATCAATCTTGACCTTTTCGACAGGGAGAAGTTCGACGCGCTGGCCGCAATGGAGCCGGATGTGCGCAAGTGCATGGCCTGCGGCAGCTGCACGGCCGTGTGCACGGCGGGAAAGTTCGTGCGCACCAGCGTCCGTTCGGCCATAGAGGAGCTTCAGAACGCCAATCCCGACAAGGCTCTCGAACTTCTGAAGGCCTGCCAGCTGTGCGGCAAGTGCTCGATGGTCTGCCCCCGCGGCATAAACACGAGGCATCTCATATTGTCAATATCTAAAATCTACGGGACGAAATTATGACTGTTTTCGATGTTCCGGCCGTGCAGGCCGCGCCTGAAGTGATCGACAGGATTCCGTCGGGCTACAGCAATTTCGTCATACCCTTTGTGGTGGGCATATGCTTTATGCTCTGCTGGCTGACGGCCGGTCTTTTCAGACTTCTGGCGAAGATTCCCAAGGAGGACCGGCACAGGCTGTGGCGTTCGCTGGTCACTCCGAAGATTGCGCTCAAGAACATACGCGACCTTTTCTGTGACTGCCTGTTCCACACGAAGATATGGAAGAGGAAGCCGCTGCTCGGCTATATGCATTCGTCCATAGCCTTCGGCTGGTTCATGCTGATAGTGCTGGGCCATATAGAGGTGGCTCTGTTTGTCCCCAAGCATCTGGCCTGGACGCAGGGCGGCCTGTTCTATCCGATATTCTACAGGTTTTTTGTGTGGATAAATCCCGGCCATGTGACTCTGAGGGGCTGGTTCTTTTTCTTCCTGATGGACTTTTTCCTGCTCTATGTCCTGAGCGGAGTCGGAATGGCCATGTTCAAGAGGTTCCATTCCATAGTGCTGGGCATGAGGCACACCACCAAGCCTTCGTTTGCTGACCGTGTGGCTCTGTATAGCCTTTGGATGATTTTCCCTCTGAGGCTGCTGGCCGAGAGTTTCACGGCGGACCTGAGCGGCGGAAGTTTCCTGACTGTTCCGGTCAACCATCTGTGGCACTTGATATTCGGAGACAAGCTTTTCTTTGTGCCGGTGTGGTGGGCATATTCGATATGCCTGGGGCTTTTCTTTGCGGCGATGCCGTTCAGCCGGTATATGCATATCCTGACGGAGGTGCTGTGGATTCTGCTGCGCAATGCCGGCATCAAGCCCAATCATCCGCGCAAGGGTGTCGCTGAGGCGGAGATTTATGCCTGCTCCAGCTGCGGACTTTGCCTGGACGCCTGCCCGATGAATGTACAGAAGAAAAATCTGAAGTTCTCGTCGGTGTATTTCATCAGGTTCCTGCGTCGTCACAATGAGAAGAAGATCAATGACATAGCGGATAAGTGCCTGATGTGTGACAAGTGTCATGCGCTGTGCCCCGTGGGCGTGGACGCTCCGGCTCTGCGCCGTGCCCAGCGCGCCACCGTCAATAATTCGCTGTCATATGACTATGGCTATCTGAAGACGGCTCCTGTCTGCGGCTCTGTAGTTTCTGCTGCTGTTTGCGGCGGGGTTTCTGCCGGGGTTTCTGCCGGGGTTTCTGCCGGGGTTGGTTCGGCTGTGGGTGCTGCTGGCGTTGGTGGCGCTGCGGTCGGTACTGCGGCTGGTGCTGCTGTGGCTGGCGGTGTCGGTTCTGTTGCCGATTCAGCGGCTGGTGCTGCTGTGGCTGGCGGCGTTGCTTCTGCTGCCGGTTCCGCTGTGGCTGGCGGTGCGGGCGCTCCGGAGGTGATGTATTTCGCCGGCTGCATGAGCCATCTCACGCCGCGAATCATAAAGTCAGTCGAGAGCATATTCCGGAAAGCGGGCGTGGACTATGTCTTCGCGGACCGCGACGGGGGCATATGCTGCGGCCGTCCTCTGCTCCTTGCGGGCAAGAAGGATGCGGCCCGCGAGGCGATTGCGGCGAACCGCAAGATGATTCTCGCATCGGGCTGCCGCACGCTCGTGCTTTCCTGCCCGATCTGCTATAAGGTGTTCAAGGATGAGTATAATCTCGAGGGAATCGAGGTTCTGCACTATACCCAGTATGTCAAGCGTCTTATGGATGCCGGCAGGCTGAAGGTCAGTGCGGGCGACGAGATTATGGTCTATCACGATCCCTGTGAGCTGGGACGCGGCTGCGGAGTCTATCAGGAGCCGCGCGATGTCCTGGGCCAGGTGGGAACGCTAGTGAAGGCGGCTAAGGAAGGGGATGAGAGCATATGCTGCGGCGGCAGTCTCGGCAGTCTCACTCTCGATGCGCATGACCGCGCCAAGGTGACCGAATCTTCTGTGGCCAACCTGCTCACCAATTCGCCCCAGACGATAGTCACGGCCTGCCCGCTGTGCCTTAAGACCTATTCGGAGGCCGTTCCCGACGGAGTCCGCGTGAAGGATTTCGCCGAAGCCGTCTGCGACCGCCTCACCGCCTGATG
>CAZIFT010000076.1:0-6249 GCA_964538395.1 uncultured Muribaculaceae bacterium | reverse complement strand
CGGGGGGACCGCCGCGAAGCGGTGGTGGGATGAGCGAAGCGAAGGTCTCCGGAGGATACTGCCGATTGCCATTGGATGTAGCAAAACGGGGGAAATATACGCAAAAAGGGCTGGCCCGGAAGGGTCAGCCCTTTAAGGTTTATGGATAATCACTTACACCCTCTGGCCGTAGCTGCGGTCCTCGGTGTTGACGGTGATGACGTCGTCGGTGTTGATGAAGAGGGGAACCATGATCTTGGCGCCGGTCTCGAGAGTGACCTCCTTGAGGGCGCTGGTGGAAGCGGTGTTACCCTTCACGGCGGGCTCGGAATAGGTGACCTTCAGGGTCACATAGGTGGGAAGCTCGCAGGTGAGGCATCTCTCCTCATCGGCCACGAACATCATCTCCACATGCTGTCCCTCCTTCATGAGGTCGGCGTTGGCGACGAGGTCCTTGGGAAGCTTGATCTGCTCGAAGGTCTCCTCATGCATGAAGTTATATCCGTCCTCCTCGGCATAGAGATACTGATAGGGGCGCCTCTCGACATTGATGGTCTCGATCTTTGCACCGGCGGTGAAAGTGTTCTCGAGGATGCGTCCGTTCTCAAGGTTGCGGAGCTTGGACTTGACGAAAGCAGGGCCCTTGCCGGGTTTCACATGCTGAAACCACACGATCTGGCAGGGCTTGCCGTTGAAATTCAGAAACAGTCCGTTCTTAAAATCTGCTGTTGTTGCCATATGTTATGTATTTGATATCCGATGTTTGAGCGGCCGCAAAATTAATCATTTTTCCGTAAAGATAAAAAACACAGGCCCCGAAGATGCGGCGCCGTCCCCAAAAAACGGAACTACTTCTTCCGGATTATGCTCAGACCGTCCCGGATCGGGAGAATGGTCACCTCCACGCGCGGGTCCGCGGCCACCATGTCATTGAAAGCGGCCACTCCCCTGCTCTGCCTGTCAGCCGGAAGAGCGTCGCCATAGAGCTTCCCGCCCCATAGCACATCGTCCGCCAGAATGCACCCGCCGCTGCGCAGAAGCGGCATAACCGCCTCATAATAAGCACAATACTCACGCTTGTCCGCATCGATATAGACCAGGTCATAGACCCGCCCGCCCAGCGTTTTCAGCGTCTCCAGAGCGTCGCCGATATGCAGGTCTATGCGTCCTGCGACCCCCGCCCGCTCAAAGCCCTCGCGGATCAGGTCCTCCAGCTCGTCATTGATTTCCAGCGCGTCCAGACGGCCGTCCTCCGGAAGGCCGCCGGCAAGGCATATGGCCGAATATCCGGTAAACGTCCCGATTTCCAGGACGGAACGGGCATGGCAGAACTCCGCCATCATGGTGAGGAAACGGCCCTGCACCGGACCCGAAAGCATCTGCGGGAAATTGGTGCGGATATGGGTCTGCCGCTCCAGCCAGGAAAGCGCCTCGCTCTGGGCCGTGCTGTGAGCCCTCAGATATTTCTCTTCCGGATCCATGCTAAAGATATATCAGCGCAGACATCTTCTCCGGGGCGAAAATCCGCTCGGCGGCCATCCTGATGTCCTCGCCGGTGAGCGCTTCGATCTGCCGGCGCACCTGACCGTCCTCCGACAGCTTGCCGAAAGACAGGAGGCTCTTGCCCATGCTCTGGCACTGGCTCTCGCCGTTGTCCGAACTTATGGCCAGCTGGCCGAGCAGCTGCTTCTTCGCCGCCTTGAGCCGGGCCGGAGACAGAGGGTCGGCGATCAGCCTGTCCAGCTCCCGTCTTATGGCCTTGCGGCATTTGTCCAGATTGCGCCGCTCGCAGCCTATGAGTATGGCCATGACCCCGCAGTCGGCATATTGCGTGTATGAAGTCTCCACGCCATAGACCCAGCCGTTCTTCTCGCGCAGGACCCCGTTCAGTATGGAATTGGACGCGGGACCGGCCAGGATGTTGCCCAGAAGCACCGCCGACAGACGCTCCCTCTCCTCATAGAGCGAAGGGGCCAGGGCGCCGAAGACGGCGTTCACCTCATGGTTGCGCTTTTCAAGCGACTTGTCGAAGATTCGCAGTTCGGGAAGGCGGTAGGACGGGCCGACCGGCTTCACGCCAGCCACCGGGGAGCCGGGAGCATAGTCCGGAAAAAACTTTTCCAGCAGCCTCAGCAGCTTCTTTTCCAGCAGCGCCTCATCAAAATCCGCCACCACCGCAAGGGCCATAGACTCCGGCAGAAACTTCTCCGAGACGAACCGGCGCAGCTCTGCGGGGGTGATCTTTTTCACCGACTCCGCCGTGCCGAGTATCGGCCGTTCGAGCGGATGCCCCTCGAAGATCATGCCCTCGAACTTGTCATAGACGTCGTCGGCGGGGCTGTCCTTATAGGACCTGATTTCCTCGATCACGACGCCCTTCTCCGTCTCCACCTCGCTTTCCGGGAAAACCGGCGAAGTGGCCAGCTCCAGAAGAAGCGACATGGCCTTGTGCAGGTCCTCCTTGAGCACTGTGGAATGCAGGACTATCTCCTCCTTGGCCGTGTAGGCGTTGAGGTCGCCTCCGAGACGGTCCAGATAGCCGTTGATGACGGCGGAAGATTTCCGGGACGTCCCCTTGAATATCGTGTGTTCGGTGAAATGGGCGATTCCGCAATGGTAGCCCTCCTCGTTTCGCGTGCCGCAGCGGATGCTCAGCGAGCAGTAGCCCACCGGCGACGAGCTGCGTTTCACGGCATAAAGAACCCCGCTCGGGGCTTTTCCATAGATCATGTCCGGCGGCTATTGATTTATGAAGCGGGCGAAGTCGCTCTTTGTGAACCCGGTCTCAAGCCGCGAGCCTATCTTGCTCTTTTTCAGATAATAAAGCTCATGAGTGCGGGCATTGAACACCATCTTCCAGCAGACGTTGCCCTTCTGCGGGAAAGCCGGGGCGATGCTGTAGCCGACGGCCTTGCCGGAAGTCCCGTTCTCCATGATGGACAGAATCTCTTCCTCGGTGAGGATGACTCCGCCGAGATTTTCGTTCACATAGGCCTGGTCCAGCCTCTCGGAGACCTCTCTGGCGTCCACCACGAAGCTGCAGTCCGCAGGCATCTTCTTCACCATGGAGCCGACCTTTTTGAAGCCGTCCAGGACGGAGCTTTCGATATATGCCTGGGCCACGTCCAGGATGGCCGACATGAACACGTTCTCCCTGCCGTCCTGGAGGTCCGAAGAGCACAGGGGAAGTGTCACCAGCTCCAGCATGTCCTCGATCTTGTCGGCGCCGCCCTTGACCACGGTGACATAGGATATGCCCTCGTTCACCGTGCCGGAGGAGCGGATTATGAGCATGAAGTAATAGCCGGGGTCGTTTTTCAGCCTCTCGAACTCGGCGTTGTCGCAGAACTCATAGGGCGAAATGTTCCATGTGTTCTTGACCGATTCCCTCAGGGAAAGGCTCACGAAATTCTCGCCGGGAAGGACCACCTTTAGGGTCTTCACGGGGAAATCGCTGATCTTGTCTTTCTTGGAGACTATCGTGACCTGGGCCTGCGCGAAACAGCACAGGGACACCAGCATAAGCGCAAATATTGAAAGGATTCTTTTCATGTCGGGAAACTTTCCTGTCATCTGTTGACGGCGGGTCCCGCACATGCGGGCCCGAACCATACAAAGTTAGAAAATTTGAGTTATTTTTGTGTTATGTATATAGTCTCAGCCCGCAAATACAGACCGGACTCGTTCGCGTCCCTGATCGGACAGGACGTGATTGTCCGGACGCTCAAGAATTCGATAATCCGCGGCCAGCTGGCCCATGCCTACCTGTTCTGCGGCCCCCGCGGAGTGGGCAAGACCAGCGCGGCCAGAATTTTCGCGAAGATGATCAACTGCGAGCACCCGACCGCGGACATGGAGCCGTGCGGAGAGTGCGAGTCGTGCCGGTCCTTCCAGGAGGGGCGCTCCTACTGCATCCACGAGCTGGACGCCGCTTCCAACAACAGCGTGGAGGACATCAAGGCCCTCATCGAGCAGGTGAACATCCCGCCGCAGGTGGGAAAATACAGCGTGTTCATAGTGGACGAGGTCCATATGCTCTCGTCCCAGGCCTTCAACGCCTTCCTCAAGACGCTCGAGGAGCCTCCGGCACACGCGATATTCATCCTAGCCACGACCGAGAAGCACAAGATTCTCCCCACCATCCTTTCCCGCTGCCAGACCTATGACTTCAACAGGATCAGCATCGCGGACATGGTCAGGAACCTGAGGATGATCGCGGACAAGGAAGGGATAACGGTGGACGACGAGTCGCTCCATGTGATTGCGATGAAGGCCGACGGAGCCATGCGCGACGCCCTCACCATATTCGACCAGACGGTGGCGTTCTGCGGGACGGAGGTGAAATATGAAGACGTGCTGAAGAACCTGAACGTCCTTTCCTATGAGCACAGTTTCGCCCTTGTGGATTTCTTCCTGGAGGGCAACTGGCAGGGCGCTCTGCTGAAGTTCAGCGAGGTTCTCGCCAAGGGGTTCAACGCCCTGCATTTCGTCTCGGCGCTCAGCTCCCATCTGAGGGACCTCATAGTGGCCAAGAACAGCGCCCTCGACGCGCTGCTCGAATTTCCGGCCTCGCTCAAAGAAAGATACAGGGAACAGGCGGAGCGTTGCTCCATGCAGTTCCTCTATGACGCGCTTTCGGTCACATCGGCCTGCGAGGCCGGCTACAGGACCAGCGTCAACCCCAAGCTGCACATAGAATTCGCGCTTATGCGGCTGAGCTTCCTGACCGGCAAGGGCGAAGTGAATCTCAATGCGGCCAGGACGGCCGCCGCTCCTGCAAGGCCCGTGGCGGGCTCCCCTGCCCAGACGGCGGCTCCCGCCCAAGCAAAGCCCGTGACCGCGGCTGCGACTGAAGCTCCGGCTCCGGCAAGGCCCGTAGCGACTGCGGCAGCCCCTGCTCAGCCTGAGGCAGCCCCCGAAAAGTCCGCGACGGCAGCTCCGGCTCCAGAAAAGCCCGAAACAGCGGCAGCGACCGTGGCCCCCGAGAAGCCCGAAGCCGTTCCGGCGAAGCCTGCAGAGACCGCTGCAGCCCCTGCGGACGGCCATAAGCCCGAAAACGCTTCTGCCGAGGCTCCGGCAGGCGCCGCAGCTCCCGAAAGCTCTGCCGCCGTTTCAGAAGGCCCCGCCGCCGGAGAGAAAGCCGCCGATTCAGAAAGCCCCGCCCCTGCGGAAAAGCCGGTCGTCCGCCAGAGGACCCGCACCGCTCCCAAAGTGGTGATTTCCCCGGACACCTATAAGCCTGTGGCCCAGGCCGCCGCACCCGAAGACAACTCGCCCATTCCTTCCGACGACGCTATCCGCAGCGCATGGAAAGACCTCGCCGAGCTGTACAAATCCCGCGAAAGGCTGTATCAGACCCTATGCTCGTCCAAAATCGGCATCAGCGACAACGGCGACCATAAGCTTTTGACCTTCAATGTCATAAACCTGTCGCAGAAAAAATGGATCGAGGATCGCCTTCTGCATGACCTGGAGAAGAACCTCTGCCGCCTGGCAGGCTCCGGCAAAGTGAGAATCTGTGTGGAGGTGCTTCCCGAAGAAGCCGCCCCGAAGAAGGCCTATATGCCTTCCGAGCAGGCCGTGGACCTGATGAACCAAAACCCCGAAGTGCGCGACCTGGTGAAGGACTTCGGACTTGACACCAAATAAATCGAAGATGAAACTCAGAGCTGTAAATCTCGTTAAGAAATATGGAGTGAGGACAGTCGTGAAAGGCGTGTCCATGGAAGTCAGTCAGGGAGAGATAGTCGGCTTCCTGGGGCCCAACGGCGCCGGCAAGACGACCAGCTTCTATATGATTACCGGCCAGGTGGTTCCCAACGACGGGCACATCTACCTGGACGATGAAGAGATAACGGGACTTCCCATGTACAAGCGCTCCCAGAAGGGTGTCGGCTACCTCCCCCAGGAGGCTTCCGTGTTCAGGAAGATGTCGGTGGAGGACAACATAATGTCCGTGATGGAGCTTTCGTCCATGACCAAGGCCGAGCGGACCGAGCGGCTCGAGAACCTCATCGACGAGTTCAACCTCTCCAAGGTCCGCAAGAGCCTGGGCATACAGCTCTCCGGAGGCGAGAGAAGGCGCTGCGAGATTGCCAGGGCGCTGGCGGTGGACCCCAAGTTCATTCTCCTGGACGAGCCTTTCGCCGGCGTGGACCCCATCGCCGTGGAGGACATCCAGTACATAATCGCCAAGCTGAAATACAAGAACATAGGCGTCATCATCACCGACCACAACGTGGGCGAGACGCTGGCCATCACCGACAGGGC
>CAZIFT010000075.1:0-6884 GCA_964538395.1 uncultured Muribaculaceae bacterium | reverse complement strand
TCAGTGGCAGTATGCCTCGACTTAGGCCTTGCGTAAAGTGCTCTAAGTCGAGCACTTAGGCCATACAGGCTGCCTACTGGGAACCACCTCGACTTAGCACTGCAAGAAAACGCCTGGGAGACCGGAAACAAGCTATTTACGCAGGGTGAAGTCGAAGACGAGGCCGTTGTCGTTGTGGACGGAGATGGTGCCGCCGTGGAGCTGGACGGCGTTCTTCACGATGGCCAGGCCGAGGCCGGTGCCGCCCGTCCTCCTGCTGCGGCCCTCGTCCACACGGTAAAACCTGTCAAAGAGACGGGCCAGGTGTTCCTCCCCCACTCCGGTGCCATTGTCCCGGAAAGTAAACTTCCAGAACTCGCCGGCGTCCGAGGCGCTCACACTCACGCAGTCCCCGCCCGAATAAGCTATCGCATTGTCCACAAGATTGCGGAATATGCTGTAAATCAGCGACTGATTGCCGTTCAAGACCACATCGGCCCCCACCTTGTCCTCGAAATGAATCCCCTTCTTCTCCATCTGCAGCTCCAGATGCTCCGAGATGTCGGATATCACCTTGGACACATCCACCCTGGCGAAAGTCCACGACTGCGGCGCGTCCCACATCTTGTTCAGCACCGACAGGTCCCCGATCAGGGCGGAAAGCCTCCTGGCCTGAGACAGGCTGCGGTCCAGGAACTCCCTCTCCGTCTCCCTGTCCATGTCCGGATGCTCGGTGATGGTCTCCAGATAGCCCTGGATGCTGGCCACCGGAGTCTTAAGCTCATGGGATATGTTCTGGGTCAGCTGCTTGCGCGTGAGGCTGTTGGACTCCTCCTTCTCACGGTTTATGCTGCTGTCCAGCCGGCCGGCATAGACCCGCAGCACCAGGACCAGCATGAGGAGCGCGGCAAGAGCCACCCAGAAAAAGCGGCGGTCGAACTCAAGCGAGCGCACGAGAGTCGCGTCATATGGGATGGCGGTCCTTATCACCAGCCCGCTGTCGCTGAAAAAGGTCGCCGAATAGAAATATTCCTGATTGGTGGATTCGCTCAGACGGTCGATCACATAGGCGCGGCCCGAACGCATGGCTCCGGCCACCTCCGCCCTGCCGCGATGGTCCGGCAAAGACGCATAGTCCTTATATATATTGTCGAAAAGCACCCGCCCCGTAGTGTCCACGACGGTCACTCTCAGGCGGGGGTCGCTCTCCCGGACAAAAGACTCATAGGCCGCGGCCCCGTCCAGAGCTATGCTCCTGTGGAGCCGCCGGTTGCAGTCCTGCAGGCGCTCGTCCAGAAGCGATATCTTGTACTGTTTCTCCCTGTTATGCTGAAAGACGGTGAAGGCGACGGTATATACGACGAATATCGAGACCACTATCGCGAACATCCGCCAGCCGGCGCTCACCTGAAAACGGAAAGACCTTGTCATCGGAACTAGCCCTCGAAATAATAGCCGAAACCGGAGCGCGTCATGAGAAGGTCGGCATAGGTCCCGATCTTTTTGCGGATTCGGGTTATGTTCACGTCCACCGTCCTGTCCAGCACCGTGACATCGTCCGGCCATATGCGGCGGATTATCTCGTCGCGCGACACCACACGGCCCTTCTCCTGAAGCAGCAGCTGCAGAATCTCATACTCGGTCCTGGTGAACGGCACGTCCTGCCCGTCCACGGTCACGGACTTGCGCCCGCGGTCCAGGACTATCCCGCCATAGGTCAGATTGTCGGACACTGGCCTGCTGCTGCCGGCTGCCGTGCGCCTCAGGACAGCCTTCACCCTCAGCATCACCTCCCTCACGGAGAAGGGCTTGGAGATGTAGTCGTCGGCGCCCAGCCCCAGGCCGGTGAGCACGTCGTTCTCGGTGTCCTTGGCGGTCAGGAAGATTATGGGGACATTGGCGGTCTCCTTGTCGCGCTTCATGGACTCGGCCATGTCGAAACCCGAGATCCGGCCCATCATCACGTCCAGCAGGATCAGGTCATAGGACCGGAGGTCCTTGCGCATCGCCTCCTCGGCCGAATAGGCCACGGTGACTTCATACCCTTCGGTACGCAGGTTGAAACGCAGGATGTCGCAGAGATCGGGTTCGTCGTCCACAACCAGGATGGAGGGTTTCTTGTCAGGCATCATATCCGGAATCTGGTTAAATTGATTCAATCTTTAAAGTTTCGCAAGTTGGGAATAATCTCGCACATTTCCATGTCAAAAATGTTAAGAATCAGTTAAGATGCATGTCTATGGCGGCGTCCGGCCCCCGTGTCTGAAAAAATTGCTACATTAGCAGTCTGTAAAAATCCTAACGAAAATGTCAGACAAGATCATACTCACCGGAGACCGTCCGACCGGAAGGCTCCACATCGGCCACTATGTGGGTTCGCTCAGAACCAGGGTCGAGCTCCAGAACCAGGGCGACTACAAGGACATGTTCGTCTTCATAGCCGACGCCCAGGCCCTCACCGACAACATGGACAACCCCGAGAAGGTGCGCCAGAACGTGGTGGAGGTGGCTCTGGACTATCTCGCCGCCGGTCTCGACCCCGAGAAGGTGACCATGTTCATACAGACCCAGATCCCCGAACTCACCGAGCTCTCGTTCTACTACATGGACCTCGTGACCGTGGCCCGTCTGCAGAGGAACCCCACCGTGAAGACGGAAATGGTGATGAGAGGCTACAGGGAGGGCGACGAGAACCCCGCCGAAGCCGACGACCACAAGAAGGGCATGCCCGTGGGATTCTTCACCTACCCCATCTCGCAGGCCGCCGACATCACCGCCTTCAAGGCCACGACCGTGCCCGTGGGCGAGGACCAGAAGCCCATGCTGGAGCAGACGGTGGAGATCGTGCGCAAATTCAATTCGGTCTATGGCGAAGGCATCCTCGTGGAGCCCCAGATCATGCTCCCCGGCAACAAGGCCAGCCTCAGGCTGCCCGGCACCGACGGCAAGGCCAAGATGTCCAAGTCCCTGGGCAACTGCATATATCTTTCCGACCCGGCCGACGAAGTGCACAAGAAGGTCTTCTCCATGTACACCGACCCCCAGCACCTAAATGTCGCGGATCCCGGCCATGTGGAGGGCAACGCGGTGTTCACCTATCTGGACGCCTTCTGCCGCCCCGAGCATTTCGGCCTCTATCTGCCGGACTATGCCTCGCTCGACGAGATGAAGGACCACTACCGCAGGGGCGGTCTCGGCGACGTGAAGTGCAAGAAGTTCCTGGAAAAGATACTGAACGAGTTCCTGGAGCCCATGAGGGTGCGCCGCAAGGAGTTCGAGAAAGACATCCCCGGAGTCTATGAGATCCTCCGCAAGGGCACCGAAAAGGCCAGAAACACCGCCGCGCAGACCCTCTCAGAAGTCCGCAAGGCAATGAAAATCAACTATTTCGACGACGCTGAGCTGATTCGCGAACAGGCAGAGAAATACGGCAGGCAGTAATCAGTCGGCGGCTTTCCCGCACGCAGGGCAGATGCCCTTGATTACGAAATTGGCCGAATGAGCCTCATATCCCCGTGGCAGGACAACCTCCGGCACGGGGATTTTTTCGAGGCAGAAGGTCCTGTGGCAGCGCTCGCAGTAGAAATGGCAGTGGCGGTCGTCGTCATGGAGCGGGTCGGCGTCGTCGCTGTGGCATATCTCGTAGCGCACGTTCTCGCTGCCGTCCTCGATGGCATGGACAAGATGCCGATCCCGGAACAGCATCAGGGTGCGGAAGATATTGGACTTGTCTATGGTGCTGAGCAGGTCTTCCAGCTCGGTCATGGACAGAGGCCTGGACGAGGCGGCCAGGGCCCGGACTATGGAAATCCGGTTGGCGGTGGGCCTCACGCCGTGACGCTCGAGGAGATCCTCCGCATCATTTACGGGCGCTTCTCCGCTTTTCATAATATGCTGCGCGTTTCGGATTCATGGGGAACCAGCCCTTGAGGACCCTTTCCTCCTGCTCGATCAGCTCATAGATGCCCCAGAAGCAGGAAAAGGCGGCGGCGCCGGCAATCGTGGGCCAGAGCGGACCGTCGAGGAAGAGCGACGCTGCGGCGAAGACGGCTCCGGCTAGGGCCAGGACCCACCACGAGGACTTTCCCCAGTGATATTCCATCTTTATGACTATGGGATGGCAGATTCCGATTATCAGGAACACCGCGGCCCCCACTATTATTCCGACAAAGTTCATGTCTCTCAGATTTTAAGTTTCATGCGGGTATATGGCTCGCCGAAGAACATCATCTCTCCATCCGGCACGAAGCCGAGGGTGGCGTAATAGGCCTGGACCCGGGGATGTTCTTTGTCCACAATCAGGCCTATGACCCGGAATCCCTCCCGGCGGCCCTTCTCTATGCCGTCCAGCAGGAGCTGCTTGCCTATCTCGTGGCCCCTGTATTCGGGCACCACAGCGAGGGAGTCGAGATAGAACTCGCCCGGACCGGCTTCGGCCTCGGGGTCCTCGGGAAGATGGAAACCGGTGGCTGTGAACAGGTTGTCCCAGGTGCTGTCCCGGAACTCGTTGTAGAAGTCGCCGGAATATGAGACCAGGCAGCCCACGGGCTCGTCCCCGTCGAAGGCGATGCGGGCGTTCCTGTATGAATAGAGCGTGTCGGGAAGCGAGCACACCTCTTCGAAGTCCTTGATGCAGGCGTGGTCCTCGTCATAGCCGGCAAGGCCCATGGCGCACAGCACCGTCCTGGCGATGAATCCGGCATCGGCCGGAGTCGCGTCTTTTATTGTTATTCCTGACATGGGAACAGATTTTCGCAAGTGATGAGACTATATGCCTCCGCCGTTCTCGAAAGAGACCGTGGCCCTGCCCTGAAGCACCTTTGAGCCGGGAGCGACCGAAACGGTCTGCCAGACGTTGCCGCCGATCACGCTGTCATGGCCTATGGTTATGCGGCCGAGTATGGAGGAGTTGGAATAGACGGTGACGTTGTCTTCGAGGATCGGGTGGCGGGGCTCGTTGAGCGGCCGGCCCTGCTCGTCATATCTGAAGCCCTTTGCTCCGAGCGTAACGCCCTGATATAGACGGACATGGTTTCCGATTATGGTGGTCTCCCCTATCACGACGCCGGTGCCGTGGTCTATGCTGAAGTACTCGCCTATCACGGCTCCGGGGTGGATGTCGATTCCGGTGCGGGAATGGCTCTGCTCGGTGATTATGCGGGGAATGAGCGGCACTCCGCACTCCAGGATGGCGTGCGCGAGACGGTAGTTGGAGATGGCGAGCATGGAGGGGTAGCAGATTATGACCTCTCTGTAGCTCTTGGCGGCGGGGTCTCCGTCGAATACGGCCTTGACGTCGGTCCCGAGCACTCTTTTCAGCTCAGGGAGCTGACGCACAAGCTTTTCCGCCACGCACATCCCGCGGTCCTCGCAGTCGCAGGGGGTCTCCTCGCCGCTGGCGTGGGCCTCTTCTTTGATGGCGATGGATATCTGGCGCGCCATTATGTCGGCGAAGCGGGAGATGAGGTAGGTCACCGGATCCTGGCGGAAGTAGCCGGTGAATACGATGGAACGGAAGATGTCGAGCGCCTCTGAGAGCTGCTTCATGTCTATGCTTTCCTCGCTCTGGAGCGGGATGAACTCGCTGTCTCTGACGATGTCGTCATATAGGCTTATGGACAGTTTGTCCCAGGTGTTTATGGCCATGACCAAAAATATTGAGAAACAAAAATACTTGTTTTTGTCAGCATTCTAAAAATTTTTGTATGTTTGCACTAAACAAAACAGAAATGGTCAATCTTTCCAATATGGCAATGTGTTGTTGTTCGAGGGTCCTCCGGGCTGTCGAAGCGACATCGTGCCTTGCATAGAAAGATGCATGACATATATGTTGAAGGGCAGTCCGGTCGGGCTGCTCTTTTTCGTATATATAAACGTGAATTTGTGTGTAAACGAAACTTTTAAACTTAATCAATCATGTCAAAGATCGCAAAGAATGTGCTGGGGCTCATCGGGAGCACCCCGCTTGTGGAACTGGGAGCTACGGCCAGGGAGGCCGGCGCGAAGGCCAGGGTAATCGCCAAGCTGGAGTCTTTCAATCCGGCCGGAAGCGCCAAGGACAGGATAGCCGCCGCGATGGTGGAGGCTGCCGAGAAGAGCGGGGTGCTCAAGAGCGGAGCCACCATAATCGAGCCCACGTCGGGCAACACGGGAGTGGGGCTGGCCCTGGTGTCGGCCGTGAAGGGATATCATCTCATACTGACCATGCCGGAGACCATGAGCATAGAGCGCAGGAATCTGGTCAAGGCCTATGGCGCCAGCGTGGTGCTGACTCCGGGGGCCGAGGGCATGAAGGGGGCCATCGCGAAGGCCAATGCGCTGAGGGATGAGATTCCGGGCTCGGTGATTCTCCAGCAGTTTGAGAATCCGGCCAATCCGGAGGCTCATTACAGGACCACGGGCGAGGAGATATGGAAGGACACTGACGGTGAGGTGGACATTTTCGTGGCCGGAGTGGGCACTGGCGGCACTGTGTCGGGCGTGGGCAAGAGGCTCAAGGAGCATAAGCCTTCGGTGAAGGTGGTCGCTGTGGAGCCGGCTTCGAGCCCGGTGCTTTCCGGCGGACAGCCTGGCGGGCATAAGATTCAGGGCATAGGCGCGGGTTTCGTGCCCAAGACTTATGATGCCGCCGTGGTGGATCAGGTGGTTCCGGTTTCCAATGAGGACGCTTTTTCGGCCAGCAGGAATATCGCGCGCAGCGAGGGGATTCTGGTGGGGATTTCTTCGGGGGCCGCGCTCAAGGCGGCGCTGGATCTGGCTGCGAAGGAGGAGAATGCCGGCAAGACTATAGTCGTGCTGCTGCCTGACACCGGCGAGCGTTACCTCTCCACCGCCCTCTTCTCAGAATAATCTGTCTTACAAACATTTAAACGGCTGCCGACCAAATGGTCAACAGCCGTTTTTCT
>CAZIFT010000074.1:0-6909 GCA_964538395.1 uncultured Muribaculaceae bacterium | reverse complement strand
CTCCTCCGGGACCTGTGCCGCCCGCGGCCTTGTTGACGGAGGCTCCGCCCCCGTAACGTCCCCTGCGGCTCCTTGCTCCCGCATTGTTGCCTGACTGGCTTCGCCAGCGGCAAAATGCCCGCACCGCCGGGCGGTCTGAGGACCGCCATTTTAAGCGAAGCGAAGGTCTCCGGAGGAGAGTAGCCGAATGCGAAAGCAGTTGACATAAAAAATGGGATGACCAAACGGCCATCCCATTTTTATTTAAACCGCAGTGCGGACTACTTCACGAACTGGTCGCGGAGAGTCTCGAGCTTGGCGTCGGCATCTGCGCCCTTGGCGCCGAAATAGAACTTGATCTTGGGCTCGGTTCCCGAAGGACGCACCGAAACCACGTCGCCGGCCTCGTCAAAGAACTGCAGCACATTGGACTTCGGCAGTCCGGTCTTCTCAGGATAGAGATAGTCCACCACCCTGTTCACCTTCGAGCCGGCCATCTCTGCGGGCGGGTTCTGACGGAACTCCTGCATGATCGCCGAAATCTCAGCGGCGCCCGTCTTGCCCTTGCGCACCAGAGACACGAGCGACTCCTTCCTGTAGCCATACTTCGCATAGATCTCCTGCAGCACCTGATAGAGAGTCATTCCCCTGTCGGCGGCCCACGAAGCGGCCTCCACAACCATCATTGCGGCAATCTGGCCGTCCTTGTCGCGCACAAACTGGCCGATATTGAAGCCGAAGCTCTCCTCGCCGCCGCAGATGAACTCGCCGCTCTTCTCATTGCGCTTGACCACCTCGGCGATATACTTGAAGCCCGTCAGCACATCATAGCACTTCACATTGAAACTGTCGGCAATCTCGCGCAGCAGCTCAGTCGTGACTATGGTCTTCACGATATACTTGGTGGAATCCAGCTTCCCGAGGTCATGCCATCTGTTGAGAATGTAGTAGGTCAGTATGGAAGCCGTCTGGTTGCCGTTCAGCCTCAGCATCTTGCCCTCAGCGTCGCGGACGGCGATGCCCATCCTGTCGGCGTCCGGGTCAGTGGCGATCACGATATCCGCGCCCTTCTTGTCGGCAAGCTCCAGAGCCATCTTCATGGCCGAAGGCTCCTCAGGGTTGGGAGAAGCGACCGTGGGGAAATTGCCGTCGCTCACATCCTGCTCAAGGACATGATAGAGATTCTCCACTCCCATCCTGCTCAGGCACTCCGGAAGAATCCTCACTCCGCAGCCATGCAGCGGAGTATAAACGATCTTCAGCTCGCCCTTATGCCTTGCCACCGACTCGGGGCTCAGGCAAAGCGAAAGAAGGTCAGAGACATAGCACTCGTCCACATCCCTGCCCATCATCTCAATCTCGCCGCACTCGTCCACAGCCTTGAACTTCACCTGAGAAGGGTCAGTGATCTTCGCCACCTCGGCCACGATCTCGGTGTCCACGGGAGAAGTGATCTGACCGCCGTCCGACCAGAACACCTTATAGCCGTTATACTCCTTCGGGTTGTGGGAGGCCGTAATCATCACACCGGCCACCGCGCCCTTCTTGCGGATCGAATAGCTGAGCTCAGGAGTAGGCCTTATATTGTCAAACAGAAACACATGGAGGCCGTTGGCGGAAAGCACGTCAGCCGTAATCTTGGCGAACTGCTTGCTGTTGTTGCGGCTGTCGAAGGAAATGCACACCCTCAGGTCGTCGCCCTGCACATGAGCCTTGATATAATTCGCCAGGCCCTGCGTAGCCATGCCCACGGTATATTTGTTCATCCTGTTGGTGCCCACGCCCATGATTCCGCGCAGGCCACCGGTACCGAACTCAAGGTTCTTGTAGAACGCATCCTCAAACCCGGCAGGGTCGCTGTTCTTCAGTTCGATGACCTTGCATTTTGTCTCGGGATCGAAATCTCCGTCGATCCACGCTTTTGCTCTTTCATTAAAGTCCATAATACACTTATGTTTTTGATTTACTTTTCAATATCCTTGAAATTGACCAGATAAAGCTTCTCCGTAGCCCTCGTGACCGCCGTATAGAGCCACTTCAGGTCGTCCCCCGTCAGCTCCCCCGTCCAGAAAGGATTGTCCACAAACACGCAGCGCCACTGTCCGCCCTGCGACTTATGGCAGGTTATCGCCTCGGCATATTTCACCTGCAGCGCGTTATAGTAGGGGTCCTCCTGCACCGCGTCATGGCGCTTCTTCTTGGTGGACAGCGAAGAATAATCCTCCAGCACGCCGCAATAGAGAGCATTCTGCTGCTCCCCCGTCAGCGAAGCCGACTCCGACTCCAGAGTGTCCAGACACAGCTTCACATTCAGCTCCATGTCGTTATAGTCCGGAAACGACAGGCACGCGTCCGCGAAATGGAGCGAATAGCGCTCCTCATAATTCCTTATGCTCACAAGCCGGGCTATGTCGCCGTTGGCTATATAGTCGGTGTCGTCCTTCTTGTCCTTGCCCGAAAGCTGATAGCAGTTCCTCACCACCATAAGCTTCTCCCCTCTCACCAGCCGCTCCTCCCGGTAAAGCACCTGGGCCCGGATTCCGGCATTATAGCGGTTGGCCCTCTTGTTGGAGCGGCACAGGATCACGGTCTCGTCCTCGCCATATCTCGAATAGGCATCGGATATCGCCTCGATCAGTTCCCCTCCGCCTATGGCCTCCACATCTTCGAAGCCCCTGCTCCTGAGCATAAGCCCGGCCATCTCAAGCGGTCCCGCAGGGTCGTCGGCTATCAGATTCCGCAGCCTGGTGGCATTATGCAATATGCCCGATTCCTTCTGCTGACGGACCACTTCGGTCAGCTCCGCGAAGCGGACTCCCCCGGCCATGGACATATATTCCGGCGAAAGGGCCGGGCTCCGGTCCATGCCTATGGGCGGCAACTGCGCCGAATCCCCTATCAGCACCAGCCTGCAGCCGGCCCCGCCCCGCACGAAGCGGATCAGGTCCTCCAGCAGGTTGCCCGAACCGAAATGCGCCGAACCGCCGTCGGCCGAGCCGATTCCGATCAGCGACACCTCATCGACAATATAGAGACAGTCCCGCGTCATGTTGCGCATAAGGGAAAAGCGGCCGACGCCGTCGTCCCCTATCTGGCTTCTGCGGTAGATATGCTTGTGTATGGTGAATGCGGGGCGCCCGGTATAGGACGAGAGCACTTTGGCGGACCGTCCGGTGGGCGCCAGCAGGACGCAGCGCATCCGGAACTCGGACATCGCCGCCACCACCGCCGCCAGAGCGCTGGTCTTTCCGGTTCCGGCATATCCGTTCACGACCATAATGTCGCCGTCGTCGCCGGTCAGAAAGTCGGCCATATCCCTGAAAAGGGCGTCCTGGCTTCCTGTGGGCTCATAGGAAAAATGCTCTATGAAGCTCTTGTATAGGAAATCGGCTCTTCCGGACATCACACCCTCCCTCTTTTGCCGAAAATCATCGAAGCCACGGCCAGCACCGGATAGATCTCCACACGGCCGAGAAACATGTTGACGCTCAGGATGAACTTGGAGACCTCGTCAAGGCTGTTGTAGTTGCCATAGGTCCCGAGCTTCCCGAAGGATATGCCCACATTGCCGAGGCTGGCCACGGTCTCGGCGAATGAATAGCTCCCGTTGCCGAGCATCACCAGCAGGAACACCGACGCGACGCACACCGCGGCATAGAGCCCGAAATACACGAAATGGGGATAAATCTCCTCATCCCTGATTATCCTGCCGCCGATTCTGACCTCGGACACCGAAGACGGATGGAGCGACCTGCTCAGATATTTTCCCACCGCCTTGATCAGCAGGAAGGTCCTGTCGGCCTTGAATCCTCCCGAAGTGGAGCCGGCCATTCCGCACTGGATGCTCAGAAGCAGCATGATCAGGCACACGAACTGCGGCCACGACGAGTTGTCGGCTATCGCCAGTCCGGTGGTCGAGACATATGAGGCCACATGGAAGCCGGCGTTGATCGCGGCGTCTGCCCAGGTCTTCTCGATTCCGTCCAGCTTGAGGGCGAAGGTGACGACAACGGCGGACACCAGTATCGACGAGAGATAGAACTTCAGCACCGGGTTGTTCAGCGGCCGCAGCGACCGCGTGACGAAAATCAGATAGATTATGGCGAAATGGACGGCCGACACGGTCATCATCACCGCCGTGACTATGTTTATGTAGTCGGAACCATAGGCCCCGATGGACTCGTTGCGGGGGCAGAAGCCACCTGTGGCGCACACGCTGAAGGCGTTGTTCACCGCGTCGAAGGCCGTCATTCCGCCGAGCATGTAGAGAAGCATCGTCACCAGGAATATGCCCAGATAGACATAGGTGAAGATGAAGACGGTCTTGTTGGCCCTGGCCCTGTAGCCGCCCTTGGAGAGCGACGACAGCTCCATGTTGGCGAGCCTGAGCCTCATGGGCGAGGACGACGGGATCACAAGCATCAGGAACACGACGACTCCCAAGCCGCCGATGAAATGGGTGGCGGAGCGCCAGAACAGCAGGCTCTTGGGCAGGCTTTCGATGTTTTCCAGGATCGTCGCTCCGGTGGTGGTGAATCCGGACACGCTCTCGAACCATGCGTTCATGACCGAGAACGGCCCGCCCCACAGCAGATAGGGCATCATCCCGAAAATGAACGAAAGCACCCAGGACAGGACTATGATCATATAGCCTTCCTTCAGGGATATGGCCGAGGTCTTGCGCACGAATATGAAGGGGAACACTCCGACCGTGAAGGTGATGATGAAGCTGATCATGAGCGCGGCCAGGGCGCTGTCGTTGCCGTTTCCAACCGAAATCAGGATGGAAATGAACATGAACAGCGCGCTGACGAGCAGCGCGAAGCCCACATAGCGGAATATGACCTTAAGATTCATCTTCTCTGAGGGTTTTGGCCTCACGCAGCGTCTTTATCCTCCTGCGGAGCTGGAGATTCTCCTCGGCCAGCTCGGTCACCCCGTCGTTGAGGCCCCGCAGCTCGTCGTCCCCGTCAAAGGTGTAGTTGTAGGCCTTGCCCAGGGACCTGTAGTTGTCCATTCCCTTCTTCATCCTGTAGATGGGGTTGACGAAATATGCCAGAAGGAAGAACATCAGCATCAGGATGAGCATCAGGCCCACGGCCACCGCCACTGCGCCCGGGATTATGCTCCGGTAGAAGCCCCTCTCGAAGGTGGCCGAGTTCTTCTGGAGCTCCTTATAGACCGACGCGCTGAGGTTGTCGATATGGGTGCGGAGCCTCGCATAGACCGGCTGCAGCCTGTCGAAATACCAGGTCCTGGTGTCTATGAAATCGGATTCCAGCACCTTGGGCAGCTCGAGCGACGTGAGCATATATGCCGAATAGGAATATTCGAGCGAATCGGCCAGATGGCCCATGTTGTTGGTGTTCAGGGCGGAGCGGAGACTGTCGCAACAGTCCATGAAATATTTCTCGTCAAATGCCGGCAGGGCCGTCATGGTGGAGTCCCCTATCACGGTGAGGATCTCCAGATTGTACTGGTTGCTGACTCCGGCCAGCTTCTGGGCCACGTTGATGTTGCGGATGTTGTCGGCGATGAGCTCGGACACATAGTTGCTCATCCTGGAATATTCCATGACGGAGAGTATGCTGCTCACCAGCAGCGTGACGGAAATCGCGCTGAGGCTGAGGATTATCTTCATCCTCATGGACAATTTGAAGTTCCTTATCTTTTTCCTCAGCGACTTTATCATGTTACTCTCTGCTCTCTGTAAGGCCGGCCGCCCCGCACAATACGGGGCTTCCATTGGCAAATATAATGTTTATTCGCTATATTAGCGTCGCTAAAGCTATAACCATGGAAACAAGTGAAAGTGTAAATACGATACAGGTGTTCGTCCTTATGATCGCGGCCATAGTCCTGATATTCTGGATTGTATGGATTGTGAGGCTTGCCGTGTGCAAGAGCCGCATCAAGAAGAAGAACCGGTTCATAATGAAGAAGCTGGAGGAGCTCAGGTCCGACCACAAGATGATTTCCGAATATGAGGACCTGCTGGACTCGGCTCCGGGACTCCTTCATGAGGAGAGCCTGGTGCGCCACACCGAGAGGGCCATGCTCAGAAAGCTGGAGAACCAGGTGAGACAGAGCAAGATATTCCTGAACCAGAAGGTCTCCCGTGACGATCTCGCCGCTCTCGTGGGCATGGAGCGCAAGGCCTTCGACGCCGCTTTCAAGGCGGCCTCCCCCGACCGCTCCCCTTCCGAATGGATGGACTGGTTCAGAGTAGAATATGCCGTGGAGAAGCTGCGCGTGCTCAAGCATGAGTTCAGGCGCAGGAAGCCCGCCGCCGATCCCGCCGCGGACGGCCAGGCCCGTCAGCAGACCCAGACCCAGGCCCAGACTCAGCAGGACCGCGAATCGCGCATAACCCGGATCGCACTCGACTCCGGCTTCAGCGGCAGGAGGTCTCTGAACAGGGCTTGCAGGAGCCAGACCGGCATGTCCGTGGGCGAAATGATGAAGATTCTCTAGCGCATTGCGTGTCATCCCGCCGTAATTGGCGGGAATTTTGTAACTTTGCGGGACAATCCGGGGATGTTTTGGTTTTGACAGCATTGACCTTGGATAGTAAGCATGTCGGGCGCTGTGGGCCGGCCCGTAAATCCCGATCCTCAAAAATTCAGTTGGCAACAACAACTATGCACTCGCTGCCTAATCGACTGAGTCGTTTAGCTTAATCCTTGCCGCCAAGGCGCGGCATCGACGAGTATCCCGCGGACTTTAAGCCTGCTATGTTCCGAGCCCGGGGTATCATTCAAGCGGGATGCGGAGACCGGACTCGGCTAGGGTCTCTCAAGTTTTCAGCCGATAAGCCGCGGATAGCCTGCCTTCCGGCAGTCCCCGGCCGACAACCAAAGAAAGGATAAACATGTAGAAAGCTTTCTGACGCGATGTTTGGACGGCGGTTCGAGTCCGCCCATCTCCACA
>CAZIFT010000073.1:0-7495 GCA_964538395.1 uncultured Muribaculaceae bacterium | reverse complement strand
TGCGGATTTTTCGCGGACAGCGGGAGTCTCGGCGAGGAGACGGCGCACAAGCTCCGGCTCATTGGTCGTGATCATGTCCACGCCGGCGGCGATGCAGGCTCGGATATCCTCCTCCTTGTCCACCGTCCACACATTGACGCCATAGCCCCTCTTGCGCGCCCCCTCATTCCATGACGGGTCCCCGAGAAAGGTCGAATACTGCATGTCTATGCCGTTCACCTTCACCGAATCCATCTCCTCGAAACTGTGGTCAGAGTCAAGATACTGCACCGTGAATCCCGGAGCTGCAGCGGCGAAGCGCGCACACTGGCGCAGCGAAAAAGAAATGAAGATGATCCTGTCCGGGTCGAACATCCCGGCCTTCTTCAGCTCCTCCACCGAGAGGTCCACGGCCTTGTCCTCCAGCCCGTCGCTGTCATGCTTCTTCAGCTCAAACACCAGCTTGGTCTCCGGATACTCCTTCGCCACTTCGAGATACTCCGCCAGAGTGGGGATATGCTCCCCGTTGGGGAGAGTGTCGAGCGCGAGCTCCTCCAGAGTGCAGGCGGTGACCACCTTGCCGCCGATCTCCTTGTCATGGAAAACCACAAGCTGACTGTCCGCCGTCATCTTCACGTCGAACTCCGTGCCCCAATAGCCCTTCTCGCAGGCTGCGCGCAGCGAGGCGATGGAGTTGTGTGACATCCCGCCCTCTTCGCAGTTCCAGTAGCCCCTGTGGGCCACGATTCCGATTTCGTGCTCATTCCGGCACGCGCAAAGGCAGCAGACTGCGGCCAATGCCAGAAGAAGATACCTTCTCATTACGTTCATATTTTTTACAAAAACTTCCTAAAACACTACATCTGACCCTGTGTCAGACCGTTGCCGTGCCGCAGGCCCCGCACCGGGATTCCATTGCAACAGAATAGTAACATTTCTGTCAAATCCTGTTCATATCGGCAACCTAAATTCGCGGCAAAATTATAGAAAAGTTGGAATAGAAAAATACCTTTCATGAAAAAGTTACTGATATTTTTCATTGGGTCTATTTTATTGACTGCCAATGCCTTCGCCGGCTCCAGACTGAGCGGAAAAGTGCTCTGCGGAGAGGCTCCTCTCGAGGGCGTCAAGGTCACCGACGGCAGGGTCATAGTCTGCACCGACAGAGACGGAAACTATTCCATAGACAGTGACAAAAAATATGGTCTCGTATATATAACGCCCCCTTCCGGCTATGTCCCCGAAAGCGTCGACGGCGTCCGCCCCGGCTTCTATGCCGCGCTCGACAAAAGCTCCGCGGCCGACGAAGTCCACGACTTCCGCCTCATCAGGCAGAACCAGGAAAACTATTCCGTATTCTTCATCACTGACCTCCATCTCTGCAGCTCCTCTGTGAAGACATCCGTGGAGACCTTCACCCGCAAGGCCATGCCCCCGTTCAGAAAGCTGGCCGCAAAGGCCGCCGAAGAAGGTCCGGTCTATGCCTTCAATCTCGGTGACTTCTCCTATGAAAGATACTGGTACCAGCACGGATACGGCCTCGAAGACGCCTACAGCGAACTCGTCGGCGCCCGTTTCCCCGCCCTCATGTACAGCATCCCCGGCAACCACGACAACGACTGCGCCGTCCTCACCGACAACACCGACTATGACGCCGGCTGGGTCTATCGCAAGGTCCTCGGCCCCGAATACTACTCCGTGGACATCGCCGGCGACCACTGGATATTCCTCGACGACATAATCTATATCAACGCTCCCGAAAAGGGCGGAAAAGCCTGGCCTGTGGGCTCCAAAGGCTCCATAAACTATAGCGCCGGCCTCACCGCCGCCGAAATGGGATGGCTCAGGCAGGACCTCGCGCTGGTCGGGCCCGGCAAGAGAGTCATGATCTGCACCCATTGCCCCATACTCAAGGAAAACGCCGCCGGCACCACCTTCCCCGAAGAACAGATGAAGGAACTGGCCGGAATGCTCAGCGGTTTCGGCGAGGTCATGGTCTATTCGGGCCATCTCCACAGGATGCAGTTCCTGCAGAGCGAGGCCTGGCCGCAGTTCAGCAACATGACGGTGACCGCCTTCTCCGGCGACATGTGGGAGTCCGCTCCCAACAGGCTGCTCGGAATCGAGGGAGAGGACGGGGGCTCGCTCCTGGTCCGCTTCACTCCGGAAGGGGAGACATATACCTGGAATACACACCTTTACGGAGAAAAAGTCATGAGATGCTACGACCTCAACTCCGTGAGGAAAAGATATTCGGAAGACGCCGGAATCCGCGCCCAGATGGAAGCATATCCCCGGAGGACCGACTATGCTGACTCCTCCTTCGCCGACATGGTGGCCGTCAACTACTGGATGTGGCGCGAAGGCGAGACCGTCGAGATGCTCGAGAACGGAAAGCCGCTGAAAGTGGAAAAGGTGGACTGGGAAGACCCTCTCTTCAACCTCAGCTACTATCTCCCCAGATGGAAGGCCGCCGGCGGCACGGCATCGTCCCAGAAACAGATTCACAACAGACATATGTTCGCGGCCAGGACCGCGGACGCCGCTTCGCCGGTCACCGTCATCGTCAGAGACAGAGACGGCCGCGTGATACACCGCGAGACCATGAAGCGCCCCCGGAAATTCAGTGAAAAGACGAAATAACAAGTACGCATTAACAGAGTTTTTATGAAGCAGCTAATCAAAGCAGTGATTACAGTCATTCTCGCCGTCGCGGCGGCCTTCCCGGCCTTCGCGCAGCAGAGAACGCTCAAAGGCGTCGTGACGGATGAGGCCGGCCAGCCCGTCCCCGGCGCCGCAGTGGTGGTGGAAGGCACGTCCAACGGCGTCATCACCGAAGCCGACGGATCCTTTTCGCTCGACATGCCGGAAGGTCCGGCTTCCGTCGAGGTCTCCATCCTCGGATACGCCACCGACATAGTCAAGATAAGCCCGACTCAAGATATGGTGAGGGTGGTCCTCAAGGAAGACTCCCTGTTCCTGGAAGAGACGGTCGTGGTGGGTTACGGCTCCCAGAAGAAAGTCAACCTCACCGGCGCCATCTCCACGGTGGACACCAAGTCCCTCGAGAACCGCGCCGCCCATTCCCTGACCACCATGCTCCAGGGATCGGTCCCCGGTCTGAACATCACCCGTTCGGCCGGCGCTCCCGGCAGCTCCGCCGACATCAACATACGAGGCTATACCTCCATCAACGGAGCTGAGCCCATCGTGCTGATTGACGGCGCCATAGGCGACCTGGACAGGGTCAACACCGACGACGTGGAGTCCATCTCCGTCATCAAGGACGCCGCAGCTGCCGCAATCTACGGAGCCAGAGCCGCCTTCGGAGTGATTCTCGTGACCACCAAGTCCGGAAAGGACTCCGACGGCAAGGCCACGGTCCGCTACTCCGGCAGATGGGGCTGGGAGACCAACACCACTTCCACCGACTATGAGACCACCGGCTACTGGTCGGTCTATGTCAACAACCTTTTCTGGAAGGCATATTCCCCGGGCGAAGGCTACGTCCACTACAACGACGCCGACATGCGCGAACTCCTCCTCCGCGTCAATGACAAGACGGAGAATCCGGAGAGGCCCTGGGTCACCATCCAGAACCGCAACGGCCGCGACCAGTATGTCTATTACGGCAACTTCGACTGGTACCACTACCTTTACAGCGACTCGCATCCGGTGCAGCAGCACACCATCTCGCTCAGCGGCGGAAGCAACGGAGTGAAATACTATGTCTCGGGAGCATATGACAAACAGCAGGGCGTCATGAAGATCAACCCCGACATCTATCAGAAATACAACCTCCGCGCGAAGATCGACTTCCCGATCAACAAGTGGGTGAAATTCAGCAACAACGCCACCTTCTACGGATCGAACTACAACTATGCCGGAATCTCCGACCCCGAGGACTCGTTTGCATCCGGAGCAAGACACGCGCTTGCCTGCTTCACTCCCCAGAACCCCGACGGCAGCTGGGTCTATATCACCAGCTGGACCAACTATCAGGTCAACAACGGCCGTCACATCGTCCTCAACGAGAACAACAACGTCAACATCAGGCGCCGTTCCGACTTCACCGATACCGCCGAATTCACGGCCAACCCGTTCAAGGGGCTTGAAATCAAGGCGAACTACACCTACAGGCTCTACCAGAGCCGCAACACCTACCGCCGCACCGGATTCACCTATTCCAGATATCCCGGCGAGCTGATAGAATTCTCTGATTCAGGCAAATACGAGGACAGAATGGACGAGTCGGTCAACACCGTCAGCTACCATTCGGCCAATGTCTATGCCACCTATGACAACACCTTCGCCGACGCGCACCATCTCACGGCCACCCTCGGATACAACTTCGAGACCAGGTCCGCCAAGGATGTGGGCGCCACCGGAAAGAACCTCATCACGCAGAACCTCTCCGACCTTGACCTCGTGGGCGAAGACGCCGCCGGCAATGTCATCACCAGCGTGAGCGGCGGACAGAGCGAATATGCCCTCCAGGGAGTGTTCGGCCGCATAAACTACAATTACAAAGAGCGTTATCTGCTCGAGATATCGGGCCGCTACGACGGTACCTCCCGCTTTGCCAAAGGCCACAGATGGGGCTTCTTCCCCTCGGGTTCCATAGGCTGGAGAATCTCCGAAGAGCCTTTCTTCAAGAACCTCAAGCCCTATGTCAACAACCTCAAGCTGCGCGCATCCTACGGACAGCTCGGCAACCAGAACGTCTCCAACTATGCCTATCTGCAGACGGTCGGAATAACGTCTCTGGACTATTCCTTCGGCGAGAGCACGGCCAAGCCCAAGTCGGCCTACCTCTCCAGCCCCAATGCCTCCGACCTCACATGGGAGGTCGCAAAGCAGAGCAACCTCGGTCTGGACATCTCGCTCCTCGACAACAGGTTTGACTTCACGGTGGAAGGCTTCATCCGCAATACCACCGGAATGCTCACCGACGGAGTGGCTCTCCCTTCGGTCTATGGCGCCTCCTCCCCGAAATCCAACGCCGCCGACCTGAGCACCCGCGGCTTCGAGCTCTCGGCCACCTGGAAAGACGGCTTCAAGCTCGCCGGCAGCAGCTTCTCCTATCATGTGGGAGGAAACATGAGCTACAGCGGCACCTTCATCACCAAATATGACAACAAGGAGAAGACCTTCGCCAAGTCCTACTACAAGGGCATGGAAATAGGCGAGATCTGGGGCTATGTCGTGGACGGGCTCTTCGCCTCGGACGAAGAGGCTGCCGAGTACACCTCGCAGGTGGACCAGTCCATATGCTCCACCTATCTCACAGGCGGCTGGAAGGCCGGAGACCTGAAATATGCGGACCTTGACGACGACGGCAAGATCGGAGTGGGCGCCAACACCGTGGACAACCCCGGCGACCGCAAGATCCTCGGAAACTCCCGCGCCAGACTCCGCTACGGCTTCAATCTCGGCTTCGACTGGTTCGGCTTCGACGTGAGCGCCTTCTTCGAGGGCACCGGCAACCGCTACTGGTATCCCGGCAACGAGAACATGGCCTTCTGGGGACCCTACTGCCGCCCCTATGTGAGCTACCTCCCCAAGAACTTCATGGACAACGTGTGGACCGAGGACAACACCGACGCCTACTTCCCCAGAGCCAGAGGCTATGTGGCCCTCAAGTCCAACCGCGAGCTCGGAATGGTCAACAGCCGCTACCTCCAGAACATCCGCTACCTCAGGCTCAAGAGCCTGGCCGTGGGCTACACCGTGCCCCAGAAGCTGACCCGCAAGGCCGGTATCGAAAAGCTCAGAGTCTATTACTCGGGCGAGAACCTGGCCTACTGGTCACCGCTCACCAGGGTCACGAAATACATAGACCCGGAGGCCGCATATCCCAGCAACGAGTCCGGCTCCAACGGATTCTATCCCTGGCAGAAGACCCATATGTTCGGCGTGGAGATAACTTTCTAAGGAATTACGAAAATGAAAAATACAGTCAAAAACATTCTTCTGGCGCTGGGCGCCGCAGTCTGCCTGACATCATGCGACGGATGGCTGGACAAGACTCCGAAGGACAAACTCACCCCGGACTCCTACTTCAAGACCGAGTCGGACTTCAAGATGTTCTCCAACTCCTTCTATGAGAGCGCATTCGGAGGGACCTACTACAGAAACCAGAGCGACGTGATCATCGAGAGCGGCCTCTCCGACGAGCTTCGCGGAGGCAACAGCCGTTCGGTCCCGAACTCCGGCGGCGGCTGGAACTTCACCTGGCTGAGGAAGATCAACTACCTTCTCCAGTATGCCGAGGCCTGCGAGGACGAGACTCTTAAGACCGAGTACACCGCAGTGGGCAAGTTCTTCAGGGCCTGGTACTACTTCTCCAAGGTGCGCATGTTCGGAGACTATCCCTGGGTCGACCATGTGCTGGCTTCCAACGACGAGGACCTTCAGGCTCCCAGAGACAGCCGCGAGACGGTTCTCACCCATATGCTTGAAGATGTAGATGCGGCCATAGACGGTCTTTCCGAGACCTCCACCCTCTACCGCATCAACAAATACACGGCGCTCGCCCTCAAGGCCCGCTTCTGCCTCTTCGAGGGCACCTACAGGAAATACCACTCCATCACCGGAGAGGCCCACGACGCCGACTACTACCTTGAGCTCGCCGCAGAGGCCGCCGCTCAGATAATGGACAGCGGAAAATATTCCATCTATTCCACCGGCAAGCCCGCCGAGGACTATGCGAACTTCTTCCGCTCGGCCGACGCCATCGAGGGCGAGACCATCCTGGCTGTCGATTATGACAAGTCGCTCGGCATCTACCACAACGCCACCTGGTATGGAACCAACTCCTCCAACGGCCGCGCCGGCTTCACCAGGAAGTTCGTCAACAGCTATCTGATGAAGGACGGCTCCCGCTTCACCGACAGGGCCGGCTGGCAGACAATGCAGTATGGCGAGGAGACGCAGAACAGGGACCCCAGGCTCGCGCAGACCATGCGCACCCCCGGCTACCAAAGGCCCGGCAAGGCCACTTCGCTTCTGGACGGCCCCGAATATGCCAACAGCGTAACCCTCTATCAGACCATAAAATATGTGATGGCAGCCGATGCCGGAGCCGACGGCTATGAGCGCTCCTACAACGACATCGCAGTGATCCGCTATGCCGAAATCCTCCTCATCTATGCCGAGGCCAAGGCTGAGCTCGGAACCCTCACCCAGCACGACCTTGACATATCCATAAAGCTCATCCGCGACCGCGTGGGCATGCCCAACATCAACATGGCCGAGGCCAACGCCAATCCGGACCCCTATCTGAGCGGCTCCGAAGGCGGCTATGTCAATGTGACCGGCGCCAACAAGGGCGTCATCCTCGAGATCAGGCGCGAAAGGACCATCGAGCTTGTGCAGGAAGGCAGCATGCGCTACTATGACCTCATGAGATGGAAAGAGGGCCAGTGCATATCCCAGAACTTCTACGGAGTCTATTTCCCCGGCCCCGGCGAGTATGACCTCGACGGCGACGGCACCAAAGAATACTGCCTCTACA
>CAZIFT010000072.1:0-7566 GCA_964538395.1 uncultured Muribaculaceae bacterium | reverse complement strand
GCGCAAATTCCTTAAATTTGACAGATTTTCGAAAAAACTCACACTGAATAATGAAAACAGCAAAAATGGCAATTCTGGCACTCGCCGCCGCAGCGGCCGTGTCCTGCCTCGGAAACACCAGCTCCTCCACCTCGTTCTACACCTGCGACACCTTCTCCTATGACGACTTCATCACAGAGAACCCCGACAGCGTCGCCTTCGCAAAGGGATTCGTGGGCAACTCGGGCTACTTCGCCTACAGCGCCAAGATGGACGACGCCGGAAAAGTGTTCAAGGGCGGCTTCGCCCTCTCGATGAAGCTGGACCCCGCCACAGACGGGCTCTATGCCGACTATTCCATAGACAAGGAGAGCGGCAAAAGCACCAAGGGCAACATCTTCGCGGTGTTCTGCCAGAACTCCGACGAGTCCTGCATGCCTGAGCATGACATAGAATTCTACCGCAACGCCAGCTCCAAGGCCCTGGTGACGGTCGAGCCCGACATCTGCTATGTCGCCAATGCCAATGTGGTCCTGAACGCCATCAAATATGGCCGCGGCAACACTCCCAAGTTCGGCGAGGGAGACTATTTCAACCTGATCATCACCGGCTACAACTCCTCCAAGGCCAAGACCGGCGAGGTGAAGGTGGAGATGGCGAAATATGAAGGCTCGCTTTCGTATGTGAAGGAATGGACCAAGGTGAATATCAAGAGCCTGGGCGACATAACCTATATCGACTTCGCTCTCGAGACCAACAGGGACGACCTCAAGCTGGACCGCATCTGCATGGACCAGCTCACCACCCTCGTGGCCATGGAAGAAGACTAAACGCCCTCCGGGACAGAAAACAGGCGCCGTGGAACAGAATCCGCGGCGCCTGTATTTTATCATATACGCTCAGCTAAACGAGCTGACCCTTGAGCATGACCCTGTCTATGAACGGGGTCTGGTGGCAATAGGGAATCATCGTGAGCGACTTCATGGGCCTGGTGATTATGAGATTGGCCAGCTTGCCGCGGGTGACGGACCCGCAGACATCCGACAGGCCCATCGCATAGGCCCCGTTGAGCGTGCAGGCATTGAGCGACTGCACAGGGGTGAGCTTCATCTTTATGCAGCCCATGGCCATGACGAAACGCATGTCGCCGGACGGCGACGATCCGGGATTATAGTCGCTTGCCAGGGCTATGCCCAGACCGCCGGCTATGAAATCGCGGGCCTTGCCGTAGGGAATGCCCAGGAAGAACGAAGATCCGGGAAGTATCGTAGGCATGGTCTCAGTGCCCTTGAGGCAGAGAATCTCGGCCTCGCCGGCCCTCTCGAGATGGTCCACGGAAAGGGCTCCGCACTTCACTCCCACCTGCACTCCCCCGCTGCACGCGAGCTCGTCGGCGTGAATCTTGCCGCGGAGACCGTAGCGTCCGGCCTCGGTGAGAATCCTCTCGGTGTCTTCAACCGTGAAGAAGCCCTCGTCGCAGAACACGTCCACATAGTCAGCCAGCTTTTCGGCGGCGACTGCGGGAAGCATCTTCTCGCATATCTCAGTGACATAAGCCTCGCGGGTGAGACCGCGCGCGACTGCATGGGCGCCGAGGAAAGTGGCGCGGACCTGCACCGGGAAAGCCTCCTTTATCCGGCGGATCACGCGGAGCATCTTGAGCTCGCTGTCAACCGACAGGCCATAGCCGCTCTTGATTTCGAGAGCGCCCGTTCCCTTGGCGATGACCTCGCGGACCCTCTCCGAAGCCTGGCGGAAAAGCTCGTCTTCGGAAGTGGCCCCGAGCAGGTCGGCCGAGTTGAGGATTCCGCCTCCGCGGGCGGCTATCTCCTCATAGGACAGGCCGTTGATCTTGTCGAGAAACTCGCCGTCGCGGCTCCCGGCATAGACCAGATGCGTGTGCGAATCGCAGAACGACGGCAGGACCATGCCCCCCCGGGCATCCAGCACGGTGTCGGCCGCGGGGGCCGGACCTGTGCCGAAATCCGAGATGAGGCCGTCCTCCACAAGCACCCACGCGTTCTCGAGCGTGCCGGTTTCGGACATTTCGCTGCCTTCCTTGCGCAGCACGCCCTCCGGCACGATGCCGGTCAGGACGGAAATATTACTGATTACCGTTTTCAAAGCTCTTGGAGATAAATTGTCTGGACTTCATGATGAGAGGATGCATATAGACATCGTTCTCCACGAAAGGCACCTCCTTGCGGTAGCGGCCCACCAGCTTCTCCAGCACGGGAGAAGTCTTGAGCGGACGGCGGAACTCCAGGGCCTGGGCGGCGTTGAAGAGCTCGATTCCGAGCACCGTCTCCACATTCTCCACGACCCTGACCAGCTTGGTGGCGGCGTTGGAACCCATGCTCACATGGTCCTCCTGGCCCTGCGACGAAGGGATGGAGTCGCACGATGCCGGCCAGCACAGGCCCTTGTTCTGGCTCACGATGGACGCGGCGGTGTACTGCGGAATCATGAAGCCGCTGTTGAGGCCGGGGTTCGGAGCAAGGAACTTGGGCAGTCCGCGGGAACCGGAGATGAGCTGGAAAATCCTCCTCTCGGAGATGTTGGCCAGCTCGGAAAGGGCGATCGCGAGATTGTCCATGGGGATGGCGATGGGCTCGCCGTGGAAGTTGCCTGCGGATATGATCATGTCCTCCTCGGGGAAGACGTTGGGATTGTCGGTGGCGCTGTTGATCTCATCCTCGATGACCGACTCGACATATCTTATGGTGTCCTTCACCGCACCGTGCACCTGGGGGATGCAGCGGAAGGAATAGGGATCCTGCACATGCTGCTTGGGCCTGGCGATGATTTCGCTGCCCTTCAGGAGCTCCATGAAGGCGGCTGCGGTGTCGATCTGGCCGCGGTGGCGGCGCAGAAGATGGGTCTGGGGATAGAACGCCTCTATGCGTCCGTCAAACGCCTCGAGCGACACTGCTCCGATGACATCGGCCCAGCGGGAAAGCCTCTTGCTCTGGATGAGGCTCCACACGGCGTGGGCGCTCATGAACTGGGTGCCGTTCAGAAGGGCCAGACCCTCCTTGGACTGCAGGGTCAGCGGCTCCCATCCGAGTTCCTTCCAGAGGTCGGCGGCCTGACGGGTCTCGCCCTTGTACACGACTTCGCCCATGCCTATGAGCGGGAGGCAGAGATGGGCCAGAGGCGCAAGGTCTCCGGAAGCTCCGAGCGAGCCCTGCTGATAGACCACGGGGAGAATGTCATTGTTATACATGTCCACGAGCCTCTGCACGGTGGCCAGCTGGGTGCCGGAATGGCCATATGCCAGGGACTGGACCTTGAGCAGCAGCATGAGCCTGACAATCTCGGGGCGGACCTTCTCGCCGGTTCCGCAGGCGTGGGACATCACCAGATTGTGCTGCAGGCGCGAGAGATCCTCCTGAGGGATGGTCACGTTGCAGAGCGAGCCGAAGCCGGTGGTCACTCCATAGACGGGGCGGCCGATGTCTTCCATCTTGCTGTCCAGATATTTGCGGCATTTGTCTATGGCGACGGCAGCCTCGGGTCCGATTTCGATCTTTTCCCTGCCGGCAAGGATTTCCTCAACTCTGTCTATGGTGAGGCGTGAATGGGATATGATGTGTGTCATTTCTTTAAAGCTTTTCTAACCAGTTCATCATCAGCAATTTCAGGTATGGTCACCTTGAGCGAGGGAGTTCTCGCCATCTCGCGCTTGATGGCCATTATGGAGCCCTCGTTGCGGGCCCAGCTTCTGCGGGCTATGCCGTTGTTGACATCCCAGAACAGCATCTTGTCGATGTGTCTGTCGGAGTCGGCGGAGCCGTCGATCAGCATGCCGAAGCCGCCGTTGATGACCTCGCCCCAGCCCACGCCGCCGCCGTTGTGCAGCGAGACCCATGTGGCGCCCCTGAAGGAGTCGCCTATCACGTTCTGCACGGCCATGTCGGCGGTGTATTTGGAACCGTCATAGATATTGGAAGTCTCGCGGAAGGGAGAGTCCGTGCCGGAGACGTCGTGATGGTCGCGGCCGAGCACGACGGGGCCCTTGAGGACGCCCTCGCGTATGGCCTTGTTGAATGCCAGGGCAATCTTGGTGCGGCCCTCGCAGTCGGCATAGAGGATGCGGGCCTGGGAGCCCACGACAAGCTTGTTCCTGCCTGCCTCCTCGATCCAGTGGACATTGTCGAGCATCTGGCCGCGGATTTCCTCCGGAGCGGTGGCGGCGATTTCCTTCAGCACGCTTGCGGCGATTTCGTCGGTCTTGGCGAGGTCCTCGGGATCCTCGGACATGCACACCCAGCGGAACGGGCCGAAGCCGTAGTCGAAATAGAGCGGGCCCATGATGTCCTGCACATAGGAAGGATAGCGGAACGAGCCGTCCGGGCGGAGCACGTCGGCGCCGGCGCGGGAGCTTTCGAGCAGGAAGGCGTTGCCATAGTCAAAGAAATACATTCCCCTGTCGCTCAGCTTGTTGATAGCGGCGACCTGCCTGCGCAGAGAGTCGCGGACGGCGGCCTTGAAGCTGTCGGGGTCGTCGGCCATCATCTTCTTGGACTCCTCGAGCGAGAGCCCGACGGGATAGTAGCCGCCGGCCAGCGGGTTGTGGAGCGAAGTCTGGTCCGAGCCGAGGTCCACATGGACATTCTCTTCGGCCAGCTTTTCCCAGAGGTCCACGACATTGCCCACATAGGCGAGAGAGACCACTTCGCGGCCTTCCACAGCCTTGCGTATGCGTGCGAGCAGCTCGTCCAGATCCTCATGGAGCTCGTCCACCCATCCCTGGTCATAGCGCTTGCGGGCTGCGAGAGGGTTGATTTCGGCGGTGACGCTCACCACTCCGGCTATGTTGCCGGCCTTGGGCTGGGCGCCCGACATGCCGCCGAGACCTGCGGTCACGAACAGCATTCCGCGCATGTTCTCACGGTCGCCGGGGATTCCGCGGACCTTGAGCTGCCTGCGGGCGGCGTTCATCACGGTGATGGTGGTGCCGTGGACGATTCCCTGCGGGCCTATGTACATATATGATCCGGCGGTCATCTGGCCATACTGGGACACGCCCAGGGCGTTGAATTTCTCCCAATGGTCCTTGCTGGAGTAGTTGGGGATGACCATGCCGTTGGTGACGACCACTCTGGGTGCGTCCTTATGGCTGGGGAAGAGTCCCATCGGCAGACCGGAATACATGGCCAGGGTCTGCTCGTCGGTCATCTGCGAGAGATACTGCATGGTGAGCAGGTACTGGGCCCAGTTCTGGAATATGGCGCCGTTGCCGCCATAGATTATCAGCTCGTGGGGATGCTGGGCCACGCGGGGATCCAGGTTATTCTGGATCATGGCCATTATGGCCGCTGCCTGACGCGACTTGGCGGGATACTCGTCTATGGGACGGGCATACATTTCATATTCGGGGCGGAAACGGTACATGTAGATGCGGCCGTATTCCTCAAGCTCATGGGCGAACTCTTCCGCCAGCACTGCGTGGTGGCGCGGATGGAAATAGCGGAGGGCGTTCTTGAGCGCCAGCACTTTCTCCTCGTCGGTGAGTATGTCCTTGCGGCGCGGAGCGTGGTTCACTGAAGGGTCATATGGCCTGGGCTGCGGGAGTTCGTCCGGAATTCCCTGCAGAATGGCTGTCTGGAATTTATTCATGGTCAGCATTGATATGAGAATCGACTATGGCAAGAGTCTCCTCCTGCATGGAAAGGGCCTCGGCCACGATCTTTTCGGCCTCGGCGACGATTTTGCCGGCTTCCTCGCGGTTCTGGAGGGATGCGGCGTTGATGCGCACGTTGAGGGCGGCTCCCCTAACGGCTGCGACGGCTGCGAGCACGCCCACACCGGCGTCGGAGACGGATGCGGGATTGCCCTTCTCGGCCATTGCACGGGCTATGGGAATAGCCTTGAGCGCGGCCTTCATGGTTCTGAGAGGAACCTGGGCTGCATAGAGAGTGGCGGCCTCCATGGCTTCCTCGCGGGCTTTCTTCTCCTCGGGAGTGCCCTTGGGCATGGAGAACACGTCCATGATTCCGTTGAATGCGGCGGTGTCCTCGTCCACGAGGGCGAGCAGCTCGGCCACAAGGGCCTGGCCTTCTTCGGCGACGTCGGAGAATTCCTTCCAGCGGTCGTCCCAGCCGCGCTTGTGCGACGAAAGGTTGGCGACCATGGTGCCGAGGGCTGCGCCGAGAGCTCCCATATATGCGGACACCGATCCGCCGCCGGGAGCGGCCGACTCGGAGGCGGTCTCCAGGGCGAAGGCCTTCACGGTCATGCGCTCGAGCTTCTCCTTGACTGCCAGCTCGGCCTCATCCTCCATGAGATATTCGATGACTTTCTCTCTGGGCTTGAACGGGGCTATGTCGTCGAGGCTCATGGACTTGACGGCCATCCTTATGAGCTCGTCCTCGGACACTCCGAGCGACCTGTTCTGCATCGCGAGATAGTGCTTGCCGGCGTCCACGAGGACGCTCTTGGGCACGAGGCCCACAATCTCGGCTCCGGTCACGCGGAGTCCTCTGGCGGACGCTGCGCGGCACACTTCGTCAAAGGCCTTGTGGAGCGGGACGGTGTTGATGTCGGTTATGTTCATGGACACCTGGGCGATGCCGTATTCATCTATATACCAGCCGATTGCCTTGCAGCCCTTAAGGGTGCCGGGAATCCAGATCTGCTTGCCGTCGGCGTCTTTGAGCAGCTTGCCGGTGAGGGAGCCGCCTTCGCGGGCCTTGCGGCCTTTCTCACGCACGTCGAAGGCGACGGACATGGCCCTGCGCACCGAAGTGGTGTTGAGGTTGAAGTTCACGGCTATCAGGAAGTTGCGGGCGCCCACATTGATCGCTCCGGAGCGGGCCACGGTCTCGTTGTATTTGTCGGGACCGAAATCGGGACGGCGCTCGGGGTCGGAGATCTTCTCGGGCAGGGCCTCGTATTCGCCGGCTCTGCACACGGCGAGGTTGCGCCTTTCGGGCTTGTAGGCGGCGGCTTCGTAGCAGTAGCAGGGGATGCCGGTCTCATTGTATATGTCGGAGGCAAGCTTGCGGGCGATTTCGGCGCACTCTTCGAGGGTTATGTTGGAAACCGGAATCAGGGGCAGCACGTCGGTGGCGCCGGAGCGGGGATGCGCGCCGTGATGATGGCTCATGTCTATGAGCGCGGCGGCTTCCTTGACTCCTCTCATGGCGGCTTCGCACACGGCCTCAGGCTCGCCCACGAAGGTCACCACTGTCCTGTTGGTCGCCTCGCCGGGGTCCACGTCCAGCACTTTCACCTCCTTGACGGAGGCTATTGCGGCCACAATCTTGTCTATCACATCTTTATTGCGTCCCTCGCTGAAATTGGGGACGCACTCCACGATTTTACGCATTATGGTTAGGTTTAAGGGTTATCAGTATGAGGGTAAAATTAGCTAATATTTTTGAAAGCATACCACATTTTCAGTTTTAAATAATAACCTCCAGACTCAAAAAAAGTCTTTTTGCAATAATCTCAAAAAGGTGTAAATCTATGTGTTCAATAATCTCAAAAAGGTGAATTATGCCAAGCGGCATAAAATCACCAATTGACGGAAGCAGAGTCTTACCGCCGGTGCGGTTCGGGGAAATTTGCTATATTTGAGGC
>CAZIFT010000071.1:6254-7663 GCA_964538395.1 uncultured Muribaculaceae bacterium | reverse complement strand
CTACCAAAAGAGACTGAAAGTCATTCGGCTTTCAGTCTCTTTTTTGTATCCCCACCGTCAGTTTTGCCAAATGCCCGAATGAAATTAGCAGTTCAATAGGAGTTTTTGTGTAAATTTCAATAAGGAATATTGCATAATTCGGCATAAAACCATATTTTTGATGTTATAGTGTGATTGTTAGATAGCATAATGCTATCATAAATTATGAGATTATGGCACAAGTGGCAATAACAGTCCGTTTGGACTCGGACGTAAAATCACAGTTTGACAGCCTCTGTCAAGATTTCGGTATGAGCGCGAACACTGCATTCAACGTGTTCGTGAATGCAGTCATTAGAAACAGGTGCATCCCGTTTGCTATTGAGTCTTCTCAGATGTCGGCTTCGCAACAGAAAGCAATCAAGGCTGTGGCGGCAATGAGAGCCAAGGTTGAATCGACGGGTGTGCCGGAGTTGTCTTTGGATGAAATCAACGAAGAAATCAGACTCGCCAGAGCTGAACGTAAAGGAAGGTGAGTGTGATTTATGCCGTTGTTGATACCAATGTGCTTGTCTCGGCATTGTGGACGAAAAATCCTGATGCTGCGACAAGACGCGTTCTTGATCTGTTGACCGGGAGGAAAATCACCCCTTTGTATAACGAAGATGTGATAACGGAATATTGTGATGTGCTTAGCAGACCTAAGTTTCCTTTCGACCGACAGGAAATAGCGGATCTCATAAGTTTCATCATTGAGAGCGGACTGGATACGGACAAGACACCCTATGAAGGTCCTCTGCCGGATGAGGACGACCGCGGGGGACGTTACGGGGGCTCTGCCCCCGTCAACAGTCAAGGAGGTCTCCTCCGGAGACCTTAGACTACGTGGAAGAGGCCGTTCTTGAGGTCGCTGGCGGCGAGAGCCTTCATCTTGTAGTGAAGCTTCTTGCCGGTGGCGCTGACCGGAATCTGGTCCACGAACCTGTAATATCTCGGCCTCTTGAAATTGGCCACATAGGGACTCTCCTTGCAGAACTCATCCAGCTCCTCCGCCGTGAGCGACTCGTCCGCGCGCACAACATAGGCCGTGACAATCTGACCCCTGATCTTGTCGGGAGCCGAAGTCACTATGCAGTCCTTCACCTTGGGATGGGCGTTCAGGATTTCCTCAATCTGGACAGGATAGATATTCTCGCCGGAAGAGATGATCATGTCGTCCTTCCTGCCGACTATGGTTATGAACTGCTTCTTGTCCCATGTACCCAGGTCATTGGTGTACATGAAGTCCTTATAGTACTTTCTCTCCGTCTCCTCCGGATTGTTCTCATAGCGGTAGGGCGACTTGGCCGGAGACTTGATGATCACCTCTCCGATCTCGCTGCCGTCCATCTTCACCACATCGTCCGGTTCGGCGCGCCTGTCCTCATAGA
>CAZIFT010000071.1:0-6154 GCA_964538395.1 uncultured Muribaculaceae bacterium | reverse complement strand
TCGCTGCCGTCCATCTTCACCACATCGTCCGGTTCGGCGCGCCTGTCCTCATAGACCTTGACCACGCGGACCTCATCGTCCACGCAGGAAGCTCCGGCGGTGCCGGCGTTCTCCGGCAGGTCAAACGGGCGGAGGAAGGTGTTCCAGAAGGTCTCGGTGGTTCCGTAACCGTTGAATATATTGGGAGTGAGCACGTTCTGATATCTGATGCAGGCAGAGCGCTCCAGGGGGCTGCCCATGGTCACGATGCCTCTCAGGGTCTTGATGTAATAGCCCTTGCGCTCCTGAGTGTCGGCAAGCGCCTCGAGCACCGTGGGCACTCCCACTATGAAGGAAATGCCATATTTCTCCACATACTGCAGGGCCAGGTCGGCCTTGAACTTGCGCATGATCACCAGCGGCGCTCCGGCATAAAGGGTCGGGCACGGGCCGGCGCAGTGCAGGCCGCCGCGGTGGAACCAGGGCGTGGTGTTCATGGTCATGTCCTTGTAGCTCATGGGGAAATGGATCATCACGTCATGGGCGGAAAGGACCTCGTTGATGCTGGTCAGAGGGACGGCCTTCTGGCGTCCGGTGGTGCCGGAGGTGTAGAGGCGGACCGTCTCGTCATAGATATTGTATTCTATTCCGGTCTCGGGCTCGACAGAGGGCGAACCGGCCACATATTCCCTGTATGGAACGGCGTCTCCGCAGCCCTTTTCGCCGGTGACGATAAGGCGGGCCGGCTTGTGGCGGCTCAGGGTGAGGGCCTCGCGGACGACGGCCTCCATGTCAGGGTCGAAGATGAGCACCTTCGGGACGGAGTCGTCCAGCGCCTGGGCAAGCTCTCCGCTGCTCAGACGGAAACTGACCGGGCAACCCACGGCGTGCAGCTTGTGGGCGGCGATGTATGCGAAAACGAATTCAGGGCAGTTCAGGAGCTGGAACATCACGACATCCTTCTTGCCCACCCCGTCGTTCTGAAGAGAGTGGCACAGGCTGTTGACCTCGGCGTTGAGCTCGACATAGTTCCACATAGTGTCGGAGACAGGGTCGATGACGGCGGTCCTGTCGGGATATCTGCGGACATTGCGCATGAACCCTTCGATCCAGGTGTATTCGCGCTCGAAAATCTCTTTAAAACTCGTTCCTTCCATAATTCATGTGTTTTAGGTTCGGCCGGACACAATCCGGTCCGGCACTGCGGCGAAATTACGGAAGCTTTCGGAAAAAGGGCAGCCGCCGGCCCGGCATTTTGCCGAAACGGCGTTTTCAGCGGACGAAGCGTATGGTTCCGCCATGCCATATGCCCGGCCATATGCCTGAACAACGGACTCCGGCCCCGGCGGTATTCCCGCCGAGACCGGAGAATCTCTGTCAGCCGAGCCTGCTACAGACTCTTTTATTTCCGTCCGCGGACCACGCTCTCGATCACCTGCGGGAAATTAGCCATCTCCAGCACATGGACCTTGGCCTCTATGTCCTCCGGAGTGTCCTCTGGGGAAAGGGTGGTCCTGAACTGCGCGATGATCTGGCCGGAATCATATTCGGAGTTGACATAGTGGATGGTTATGCCGGACTCCTTCTCTCCGGCGGCCTTCACGGCCTCGTGGACATGGTGGCCCCACATCCCCTTGCCGCCGTACTTGGGTAGCAGGGCGGGATGGATATTGATTATCCTGTCGGGGAATCTTTCAATCAGATACTCCGGCACCAGGACAAGGAATCCGGCCAGAATGACATAGTCACAGCCCTTCACCGTGTCGAGCACGAGCCCGGGATCCTCCCTGAACTGCTTTCCGGTGATGACGGCCGTGGGCACTCCGAGCCTCTCGGCCCTGGTCAGGGCATAGGCGTCAGCGCGGCTGCTCACGACAATGTCCACCGAGACTTCGGACGAGTCCCTGAAATATCTGATGATGTTTTCGCAGTTGGTGCCTCCGCCGCTGACGAATATGGCAAGATGTGTCATCGGCTACTCCTTGAAGATGTCGTCCACGCTGCAGATCACTCCGCCGTAGATCTTTTTGATATATTCAAGGCCTCCCACATAGCCCTCCTCGGTGGTGGTGTCGGTGGTCTCCTTGGGGACCACGATCCTGAATCCGCGGAAGAACGCGTCGGCAGCGGTGTGGCGGCAGCAGCAGTCGGCCTGCCAGCCGGTGATAATCACGGTGTCCACTCCCAGTTCCCTGAGTATCAGGTCAAGAGGGGTCTCGAAGAATGCGCTGTAGGTCTTCTTGGGGACAATGTGGTCGCCCTCCCTGGGGGCAAGCTCATATATCACTTCGGCGCCTTTCGTTCCCACCACGGCGTGGGAGCCCCAGACCTTGAATTCATTGTCCACCTTGGGGGTGTGGCAGTCGTTGGCATAGATGACGGGGACGTCATGCGCCCGGGCCTTCTCGCAGAGATGCCTGATGGGTTCGATGATGTGGTGCACGCGGGGCGACGATATCGGCCCGGTCACGAAATCGTTGAGCATGTCAATGACGATGACGGCGTACTTGGGTTCCATAATTCTGAAGTTTTGGCGCGGACAGTCAGGGATCCGCGTGTCAAGCAATCGGCGGCGCCCTGCCGCCGCCGTTAGATTCTCTGAACGGCTTTGCGCATATGCCGGACCGCGGTGAGACAACCCTTCCGGCGGCCATGCGCGGGCCGTCATGACAAAGTAACGGAAAGAGTTTGAAAAAACCTTGTCCCCATGGCGGATTTTTTGTGCAATTCGCTATTTTTGCGGACAAAATATTATTCTTTCACAATGGTTAACGAACTTTCAGAGAGACTTAACAGACTCGCACCCAGCGCCACCTTCGCCATGAGCCAGAAGAGCGCGGAGATGCAGGCCGCAGGCGTGGATGTGATCAACATGAGCGTGGGCGAGCCGGATTTCCCCACCCCGGAGTATGTCAAAGAGGCCGCCATCCAGGCCATCAGGGACAACTGGACCAAGTACAGCCCCGTCCCCGGATACCCTTCGCTCAAGAAGGCCATATGCGCCAAGTTAAAGAGAGAGAACTCCCTGGACTACACCCCTGACCAGATTCTGGTCTCCACGGGAGGAAAACAGAGCCTCTGCAACACCATAATGTCCCTGGTGGACAAGGGTGACGAGGTGATCATCCCCGCCCCCTACTGGGTGAGCTATCCCCAGATGGTGAAGCTGGCCGACGGCACTCCCGTCCACATCAACGCCACCATAGACCAGGACTTCAAGATTACTCCGGAGCAACTCGAGGCCGCCATCACCCCCCGCACCAAAGCCCTGATCCTCTGCTCGCCCAGCAACCCCACGGGCTCCGTTTACAGCAGAGAGGAGCTTGAGGGTCTGAAGAACGTGCTGCTCAGGCACGAGAGGGTCTTCGTCATCAGCGACGAGATCTATGAGCATATAAACTATGTCGGCAGCCATGCGTCCATGGCCCAGTTCGACGACATCAGGGACAGGGTCGTGCTCGTGAACGGAGTTTCCAAGGCCTATGCCATGACCGGATGGAGAATCGGCTTCATCGCCGCCCCGCAGTGGATAGTGAAAGCCTGCAACAAGCTTCAGGGCCAGTACACCAGCAACGCATGCTCGGTGTCCCAGAAGGCCGCCGAGGCCGCCTATAACGGCGACCAGAGCTGCGTGGAAGAGATGAGAAAGTCCTTCGAGCGCAGGAGAGACCTGATCGTCAAGCTTGCCAGGGAGATACCCGGACTCGAGGTCAATGTCCCCGAGGGAGCCTTCTACCTGTTCCCCAAGTGCAGCTCCTACTATGGAAAGAGCCACGACGGAAAGGTCATCAAGGATTCCGACGATTTCGCAATGTACCTGCTTGAGAACGCGCATGTCGCGGCTGTGGGCGGAGGCGCCTTCGGCGATCCCGACTGCTTCCGCATGAGCTATGCCACCAGCGACGAGAACATAGTCAAGGCTCTCGGCCGCATCAAGGAGGCTCTCGCGAAACTCAAATAAGGACACTTGGCGTCCTATAGGAACATAGACGAGGCGAACCGGAGAATCTCGGAGCTGGAGACGCGTCTTGCGGAAAGCGCACGCGAGCTCAGGCTCATGAAGCTCCGCCGCCAGCCCACTCCGCATTTTCTTTTCAACAGCCTGGCCGTGGCGGCTTCACTCATAATGCAGTCGCCCGCCACGGCTGTTAAATTTTTGGGACACCTGTCCCGGATCTACCGCTATCTTCTCGACTGCGGCGACGGCTACTGGGTCCCGGTCGAAAAGGAGATGGATTTCATGAGGCAGTACTATGCCCTGATGTGCTACCGCTATGTGGACTGCCTCCGCCTGGAGGTAACTCCCCGCGCGGCCAGGCTGCGGTCCCATCCGCTGCCGCCCCTGTGCCTGCAGGGCCTGATGGAGAACGCCATAAAGCACAATGTCCACACCGAGGACCGTCCGCTCAGGATCACGGTGGACTCCGACGGGAAGTTCATATGGGTGAGCAACCCGGTCGCTCCGGCCGGAGCCGGCGAGGAGGGCACCCACAGGGGGCTGGCCTATATGGACGAGTCCATGCGCGTGCTTTTCGGCCGCGGCATAGAGGTGGACGATTCCGGCGGGATGTTCACGGTGAGGATTCCGCTGATTGACCCTTCCGCAGTGGAGGGAAAGAAAACGGTCATGCCATGAGGATACTGGTGTTCGAGGACGAGCTGCACAATTTCCGCATGCTCAAGCTTATGCTGGAGGAGATAGTCCCCGGCTGCGAAGTCGTCGGGCCCATGGCTTCGGTGAGGCAGGGCCGGGAATATCTTGCCGCGCACCGGGACATGGACCTGATAATCGCCGACATCCGGCTCGGCGACGGCCTGAGCTTCGAGGCTCTGCGCCAGGCTCCGGAAGAGGTGCCGATCATATTCACCACCGCATATGACAACCACGCCCTGAAGGCATTTGAATACAACAGCCTCTCCTATCTGCTCAAGCCCGTGGACAGCGACGAACTGGCGGAGGCTGTCCGTAAGGCCGAAAGGCTTCACGGTCCGGCCAATCCGGGGGCATATCTCCCGGCGGGCGGCGGGGATTTCCGCGAAAGGCTCGTGGTGAAGGCTCTCGGCGGGGAGAAGGTGATACCGGTCTCCAATGTCCTGTACTTCTATTCGGAGAACAAATACAGCTATGCGCGCACCCTGGACTCCATGGCGGAGATTCTGGACATGTCGCTGGAAAGTCTGGCCACGCAGCTGGATCCGGCCAAGTTCATGAAAGTCAGCCGCAGGCACATAGTGGCCAGGGAGCATGTGACGGGGACCGAGAGGCTGCCCGGCGGCAGGGAACGGATTCTCATCGGCGGAGCGCCCGACGCGGACATCCCGGTGAGCCGCGAACGCAGGCGCGACGTGTCCCGCTGGCTCCATGGCGACGGGCGATGATTTTCATCTGATTCATTATGAAGCATTTGCATTTCAGAATATCTTGCCGCAGGATGTGCATGGCGGCGGCTTCGCTTGCGGCGCTGTTCTTGTTCGCCACCGGAATGCCGTCGTGCTCTTCCGAACCCGAACCCGGCAAGGAAACCATATGCCCGGTGCTCTCGGTCCAGCCGGGCGACACGGTCTCCGCGGACATGCTGAAGGCCTATGGCGAGGACGCCTTTTTCTTGTGCACGGAGATTCCGGACTCGGTGTTCGCGGCGATGCAGGGAAAGTCCTATAAGGCCGACTGCACCGTTCCGCGCGATGACCTGCGCTATATCCGCTGCCTCCACGCCGACAAATACGGCAACAGCATCGTGGGCGAAATGGTGCTCAACGCATCTGTGGCCGAAACGGTGCTGGACATATTCCGCCAGCTCTATGACGCTCAATATCCCATAGAGCGTATGCTTCTGATCGACCGCTGGGACGCCGATGACGAAATGGCTATGCGCGACAACAACTCGTCGTCGTTCAATTTCCGCTTCATCTCGCATACGCAGACGGTGTCGAAGCACGGGATGGGCCTCGCCGTGGATATCAACACTCTCTACAATCCCTATCACAAGTTCCTCGCGGACGGCACTGAGATAATCGAGCCCGCCACCGGCGCACCCTATCTCGACCGCACTCTGGACTTCGACTACAAGATTGAGAAGGGGGACCTGTGCTACAACCTGTTCACCGCCGCCGGATTCAGCTGGGGCGGCGAATGGCCGGACCGCAAGGACTATCAGCATTTCGAGAAATAGTC
>CAZIFT010000070.1:0-7716 GCA_964538395.1 uncultured Muribaculaceae bacterium | reverse complement strand
AGCCTTGACCTTGGGGGCGACGGTGTAGGTGATTTCCTGGTCGGCAACAGAGGCTGCCGGAGTCAGCTCGTTCTTGGAGCAGGCCACTAGCGCAGCGGAGGCTGCTAGAATAAAAAGATACTTTTTCATATTGTATTATATTTTATTGTCCGTTTCCCGGGACTTGTGTAGCGATTTTCTCCCCATTTTTGGCACAGAGAAAGGAACACACATTGCAAAGTTGCATATATTTTTCGTAAAATCAAATATTTAAAACAAAAAACTCACTTTACGCAAAAAAGGAGCGCCTCGATAGCGGGGCGCTCCTTTTACAGAGAAAGAATATTTTATAGTCTACATATTGTCAGGAATAGCATCGTCGATGGCGACATCAGCTGCATACTTACCGTTTGCAGACTCATAACCGGGGTTCTGACCCAGGTTGGCGTTATCGCGCTGGTCATCCTTTGCAATAGGGAATATGCACTTGTCGGTGCTTCCGTCAGCATCGTGGTTGAACCAGTTCCTGGTTCCGAAGGTGCCGAAGCGGATCATCTGCTGGCGGCGCAGTCCCTCGAGAGCGAACTCGAAGCCCCACTCGTCATACATTCCGGCAAGCTCGATGGGATCGTTATCCTTTCCGGAAGGAACAGTCACCTGAGAAGCCTCAAGCTGAGCTGCGCGATTGTCATCGTCCCAGTTGTGGAAAGTACCATACTTCTGAATATCGTCAGCGGTGATGTCTCCATAAGAAGCCTTGCCATACTGCATCTTCGAAGTGGTCGACTGAAGCTCTGCAAGAGTGATGGGGGTCTCGATGGACCTGCTGCGCACTGCATTCACGAGAGTCACAGGATCCTTGGAGCTGCTCTCACCGCGGAGTATGCACTCTGCTGCGGTGTAGTAAGCCTCTGCGAGACGGAACCAGGACACGTCATTGCCCCAGTGATTCATCTTCGGCACTGCGGAGTTCACCTGATACTTCACCTGGCGGCAACCGAAATCGACGCTGGTGACAGAGATTGTACCGTCCTCATTGGTTCCGGAGATGGAAGGCAGATAGTTCAGGCAGTACCATGCGATGGCGCTGGGATCGGACTTCTTGTCCTGAGGGCCCACGAGCCAGGTCTTGAGCAACCTCTTGTCGGCAGGGTCATAAGCCTTGATGAACTGAGGGTTGGCGCAGTTTCCGCCCCATGTGGAGTTGGCATATCCGAAGTGGTCGCGGCCCTGGGTAGGAGGATAGAACTTCATACCCATCGAGAACACATGCTCGCCGGTGTTGTACACCTCGTCGTAAGGCACTGCGAAGATGATCTCGGGATTGGACTCGTCCACATCATATGCAAAGTTGGCCGAATAGTCGGAAGACAGCGAATAAGGGCTGTTGTCGATGATGTCCTCGGCAAGCTTCAGAGCCTTGTCATAGGCCTTGGTTCCGGTATAGACCTCAGCGTTGAGGTAAACTCTCATGAGGGCCATCTTGACGCCCCACATGTTCAGACGGCTGTAGTCGCCCTTAGCCTCGGAAAGCACACCGTGTGCGATGACTTCCTCAAGCTGCTTGGTGACAAACTCATAGATTCTCCTTCTGGTGCTCTGCTTGGGAGACTCAGTCTCGGAGAAGCTGGTCACGAGCGGCACGTTGCCGTGAGAGTCAAGAAGCACAGCATACCATGTGGCACGCACGGCCTTGAGCTCGTCGATTGCAGACTCGGTGAGGTCTCCTGCAGGGAGAGAACCGTCCTTGAGCTGGTCAAGCACCTTGTTGGCGGCGTTGATGCCCTGGAAGGCATAGTAGTAAAGAGAGGCGGGAGAACCGGGATCGTCCGAGGTCCACTTGTGCCAGTGCATTCTCTTATAGACACCGCCGTCATCCCAACCGTTGGGCCTGGTGGGGGTGATGACGACATCCGCAGCCTCTTCCTGGGCGTCGAACATTCCATACCAGTCCATAAAGGCACCGAACTCAGAATATGAATTCGCGAGAAGGGCGACGACATCCTGGTCTGTAGGTTTGAAGTCCTTCTGGACGACCTCCGAGTAGGCGTGCTCCTCCAGATCGAAGCAGGAGGCAACCATGAACGAGGCCGCGCCAAGCGCCACTATCGTTTTGATATAGTTTTTCATATTATTGCTCAATTTAGAAAGTTACGTTAACTCCGAAAGTATAGGAACGGATGGTAGGATACTTGTCACGCTCATCAGAACCGGCGGTGTAGCCGATGCTGTTGACTTCAGGATCCAGACCGGTGTAACCGGTGAAGGTAGCCAGATTGTGAATGGTACCGTAGAAGCGCACCTTCTTGATGAAGTTGGTCTTGAGATTGAGAGTGTAGCCGAGGGTCACATTGTCAATCTTCCAATAGTCACCGTCCTCGACATAATAGCTGACAGCTCTCTGGACATCGGCCACGCGGACCTTGTTGCCAGTCTTCTTTCCTGTGGTGGCGTCAACTGCATCGTGCAGGTCATAGGCGCTCTTGAGGACATTGTACTGGAAGCTGGAATAGGAAGTTCCGTAGAAGAGCTTCTGCATGTTCAGGATCTGGAAACCGAAGGCTCCGCGCATGGACACTGCAAGGTCGAAGTTCTTATAGGTGAAGTTGTTGGACCAACCCACGTTGTATTTGGGAACACCGTTTCCGAGCACCTGATAGTCAGCTTCGCTGGCGTTCTCGGCAAGGTCGTAATAGATTCCGGTAGGATTGTCGTCGGCATCTCTCTCGATTCTCTCCACAACCCATCTTCCCTGGTCGTCAACACCGACGGACTTGAGGTTGTAGATCTGACCGATAGGCCAGCCCACCTTCACGATGTGAGAGTACTTCTGGACGGGCTCGCTGATGTAACCTGTGTAGAAGTAGTCGGAATCAGACTGATAAGTGTCGCTGGAAAGGGACACAAGCTCGTTCTTGTTATAAGAAGCGGTGAGAGTCGTGTTCCACTGGAAATCCTTCTTGGCAACAGGAGTTGCGTTCACGAGGACCTCGACACCCTGGTTTCTGATGTGAGCGGCGTTAGCCATGATGGAACCATACTGGTAAGGAGGCACAGGCACGCTGTAGTTGTAGAGAGCGTCCTTGGTGTCGCGGCGATAGAGGTCGATGCTGCCGCTCAGTCTCTCGTTCAGCACTGAGAAGTCGATACCGAGGTTGTACTCATACTTCTTCTCCCAGTGGAGATCGGGGTTGGCGTTACGCACAGCGCTGAGGGTCTTGATCCACTCGCCGTTGTAGAGGTAAGAACCGGAATAGTTGAGGGATGCGAGCGACTGATAAGGGTCGGACACGTCGATACCGGTGATACCGAATCCCGCACGGATCTTGAGGTTGTTCAGCCAGGTGTACTTCTTCATGAACTCCTCGTTGTTGAGGCGCCATCCGGCGGACACTCCGGGGAAGTTACCCCACTTGTGATCCTCACCGAACTTGGAGGAACCGTCTCGACGGAGGGAAACCATCACGAGGTAACGGTCGTCGTAGTTATAGGTGGCACGGGCGAAGAGACCGATGAGCTTGGAGCTGTACTTGTAGGAAGACATCGAAGCCTGACCCTGGTTGATGGCGTCACCCATTTCGAGGCTGTTCCATGTGTAGGCGTCCGAAGGGAAGTTGTAGTTGTAGGCATAGAAGTTCTCGCTGGCCTGGTCCTCATAGGAGTAACCTGCCACTGCGGTCACATGATGCTTGCCGAAATCCTGGTTGTAGCTTGCGCTGAGCTCGAGCATGTTGCTCACATATTCAGAAGCCCTGCGGCTGGCTGTTCCGTTCTTGCCGTCCTTGGTGGTGGACTCGTCAAGACGGGTCTTGTAGGTTCCGCTGATGGTGCTCTGTCCCTTGCGGACATAGAGAGCCTTGAGGTTCAGCTGCTCGATGGGGTTGTACTCCACGATGCCGTTGAAGCGGACGTTCCTGGTGCGATACTTTCCGAGTTCCTCGTTGATCATGCTCACGGGGTTCTGGTAGAAATAGATGTCGCGCTTGGTGTAGTTGCCGTCAGCGTCATAAGCGGGCTCCAGAGGAGAGTGGATGCAGGCCTGACGATAGACATAACCTGCGTCGATTCCGGAGTCGGACTCGGACTCGTCGGCCATCACTTCTGCGGAGAGCTTGATCTTGTCGTCAAGCAGATACTGGGACACGAGAGCCCTGGCGCGCATCTGGCTGCGTCCGGTGTTCTTGATGGTACCCTCATTGTTCCTGTAGGAGATGTTGGCAGTGTAGGTGTTGTGCTTGGTGCCGCCCATAATGGAAAGGTTGTGGTTATGGGTGATGGCGGTGCGGCTGATCAGGCCGAGCCAGTCGGTAGCCTGCTCTGCGTTGTTGCCGTTGGCATCAAGGAACTCGCCTCTTGCTCCCACGAATGTCAGACCTTCCTTCCTGAGCTCGGTGAGATCGTCAGCGTTGAGGAAGTCAGGGGTCTTGAGCCATGTGGATGCGGAAACGTAACCGTTATACTCCACGGTGGCGGGCATCTCGCGGTGGGCGTTGCGGGTGGTGATGATGATCACACCGTTGGTTCCGCGGGTACCGTAGATGGCGGTTGCGGAGCCGTCCTTCAGCACGTCGATGCTCTCGATGTCCTCAGGAGCCACTGTAGAAAGGGATCCGGGGATACCGTCCACGAGGATGAGCGGGTCAGCAGTTCCGAGGAGGGAGGAAGTACCGCGCAGTGAAATTGCGGAGGATTCCGTGGGGTCTCCAGAGGAAATGTTGATCGACAGTCCGGCGACTTTACCCTGAATGAGCTGTCCGGCATCCAGAAGGGAACCGGCGTTGAACTCTTCAGACTTCACGCTCTGGACAGAGGATGTGATGTCGGCCTTCTTCTGGGTACCGTAACCGATGGCCACGGCTTCCTGGAGGAAAGAAGCTTCCTCTTCGAGGACGACATCGATGACAGACTGCACTCCTACGGTGACCTCAGTGGTCTTGTAACCGATGCAGGAGAATTGCAGCACGGAAGCCTCGGATTTCACCGAGATGGTGTACTTACCGTCGGCGTCAGTGACGACACCGTTGGTTGTACCGACTTCCACAACGCCACCGCCGATGACGGGCACGCCCGCCTGGTCGGTAACTGTACCTCTCACAACTACCGTCGCCATTGCAGGGAGCGACAAGGTAATAAGCAAAAAGGACAGACAGAATGAAAAAATCTTGTTCATCGCTTTTGTGGTTTAAAAGACGTTAATAATTTTACACTTGCCAAATATAGCAATTAGATGCTTTTCTGCAAATAAATTTCATACCTTAAAATTGTTTTAACCACTTAATTAAACACACTTATACCCCCCCCAGGCGCCTTTTTGCATCGTTTTTCAATATTGAAAAACATGCACAAAGTATGGACAAAACGATGAAAAAGCCGCCGGCGGAAAGGCGGCGGAAATCGAATCTTCAGGGCCGGCAGATGCGGCTCAGATTGCCCAGTCGAGGGCTATGGAAAGTTTGACGAAGAAATTGCGGCCCATGTTGTAGATGCCGCGGCGGCCGTTCTCCGGATTGATATCCAGATACTTGAGACGGCTCAGATGGCTCTGGTAGGCCTGGTCGAAGAGATTGCGGCAGCCCACGCACAGCTCTGCGGCCTTATGCCCGTGGATCCGGATGTCGGTGCCGGCGGAAACGTTTGCCAGCGTATAAGCGGGTGTGGCGGTCTCGGTGCCTCCGAAGGCATAGAAATGGTTCTGTCTGAAATTGCACTCGCACTGGAGGCTCACATAGGTGTTGTTCAGGACCCGTCCGTCCCTGATCAGGTCATACTGCAGGTCCGAAACCCATTTGGGAGACGGCGTATATGGCAGATACTCAGCGTCTTCGGGAGCATCGAGCCTCACCGCGTCCACGCATGAGAAGCTGTTCTGGAAATGGAGCGGCTCCACAGGATGGAAGTCCACCCCGGCCTCGCCGCCGAGCAGTCTGGCGTCGCCCTGGACATAGCGGTAGGTGTCATAGCCCTCGGTCAGGACTCCGGACATCTTCTCCGTATATATATAATTGTCAATCCGGTTCACGAACAGCGACACCTGCGCGGACACCATGTCCGAGGTGAAGTCCCAGCCGGCGTCGGCCTGAAGGCTGTATTCGGGATTGAGCTCGTGGCTGCCGATTTCATATTCCACCGAGCCCTCGTGCACGCCGTTGGATGCCAGCTCGCCCAGGTTCGGGGCGCGGAAGCCTCTGGCCACATTCACTCTCACATTCATGTTGTCCCTGATGGCATAGACTGCGCCGGCGCTTCCGGTCAGGGCCGAAAAGCTTCTGGAGAACGCGTCAAACTTGCCCTCCAGCTCGAAGGAATTCAGGTCGCGGACATCCATCCTGGCGCCGCCGGTCACCGTCCAGCGTCCGGTCTTATAGGTCGCGGTGGCGAAAAGTCCGGCGTCGAACAGCCTGTAAGCGGGTATAAGCGTTTCCTCCCCCAGATTGAGAGACTTCTGCCACATTCCGTTCACGCCTATGGTGCCCCTCCACTTCTCGCCGGGAGCGTAATTGTAGCTGACGTCATAGTTGACCGTGTGCAGCTGGAAATCCAGAGCGGCCTCGTCCGGGGCCTCCTCGAATTCCTGACGGCGGTTCTGCTGATAGGCGAATACGGCCTTGAGGGTCCCGTCGCCGATGAATATCGAATTGTTGCTGACCGCCTTATAGTGACGGACATTCTGATAGGGCAGCTCCGGCTTGTAGCTGTAGGAGTCCGAACGCTCCCCTTCCACGATTCCCGGCCGGGTCTCATAATATTTCAGCACCAGGCGGCTGTAGCCCCATTCCCTGTTCAGGCCGAACATTCCCTCCGCGGCGCGCTCGCGGAATCTGGAGCCCACGACATAATTGTCATAAGCGTTTTTATAGTCATGAGCATATTTCTCCGACCATCTGCCGCCCCACACCACACCGCTTTTGTTGCCGGCGAAATTTGCGGAATATGCGGCCAGACCGTTGTTGGACTGATATTCGGAAGCCACTCCGGCCTGCAGATGGCCGGCCGGCGCCGAAAGGTTGTCATTGAAGATTATCACTCCCGCCAGCGCGTCGCTGCCATACATCAGCGACACGGGGCCCTTGATTATCTCGGCCGAGCCCACTCCGGCCCCGTCGATTTCCATTCCGTGCTCGGCGCCCCACTGGTTGCCCTCCTGGCGCACGCCGTCGCTCACCACCACTATCCTGTTGAATCCCAGTCCGCGGATGACCGGCTTGGAGATTCCCGCGCCGGTGGTGATCTGCGACACTCCGGGCTGCAGGCTCAGGGCGTCTATGACATTGGACGAAGCCACCGTATGAAGCTTATGTTCACCTATATATGATATAGGTACAGGGGAATCCTTCAGCAGTGTCTGTCCGGTGAGGCCGGTCACGACCGCCTCGCTGATCATGGCGTTGTTTTCTTCCATCTGGAAGTCCAGGACCGGGGTCGCGGAAGGGTCCACCGCCGACACTATGGTCTTGTGGCCCAGGTAGCTGACCTGCAGCTGAAGGGTTTTGGGAGGAAGATTGCCTATGCTGTAATGGCCGTCGGCATCGGTGGCGATGCCGGACATCAGTTCCGGAAAATAAACGAATACGCCCACGAGCGTCTCGCCGCTTTTCTCGTCAGTCACGGTTCCGGACAGCGTGCAGTCCGCAGACTGCGCCCCGGCTACGGCTTCCAGGCACATGAATATTGCCCAAAAAGTCAATATCTTCTTCATGGAAATGCTATTCTCAATACGGTGAGCCGCAAAGATATTCA
>CAZIFT010000069.1:0-7921 GCA_964538395.1 uncultured Muribaculaceae bacterium | reverse complement strand
GCAGGCGCAGGGCGCTTGCGGGTGCTGGCTGGAGAACCCGGGCATCGACCCGAAGGGCTGCGGACATAGACATTGGTGGCGAGGGGCTTCGACCCGAAGGGCTGCGGACATAGACATCGGCAGCAAGTAGTAGCGGTGAGGGGCAATCCAGGGCAGCAGAGCTCCGTGCAAGCCAGGTGGGTGGCGGGGTGTGATGCGAGGGGCATAGACCCGAAAGGCTGGGATACAAAACAAAAGTACCGCCCGGTTCCCTCCGGGCGGTACTTTTATCTAGGTGACGGGCAAAAGCCCCGAGACTGTCGGGGCGGCAAGAGCCCGGAGCAATTATTTCTTCTTGGCCTCGAGTGCTTTCTTCTCCTCGGCCTTTCTGGTGGCGTCGTACATGACAGGGGTACCGATCATGATGGAAGCATATGTTCCGATTGCGACACCGAGGCAGAGAGCCACGGACAGACCTCTGATGGACTCACCTCCGAAGATTGCGATTGCAAACATAGGGATGAATGTGGAGACAGAGGTGTTGATCGTACGGGTGAGGGTTGCGTTAAGGGCCCTGTTGACCTCGGGCTTGAACTCAGCGTTGGGGTGCAGACCGCGCATCTCACGGATACGGTCGAAGATCACCACGTTATCGTTGATTGCATATCCGATGATGGTCAGGATGGCCGCGATGAACGTCTGGTCCACGTCAAGGTTGAACGGCAGGATTCCCGAGAAGAACGAGAAGAAACCGATCACGATGATTGCGGTGTGAGCCAGCGACACGACGCCGCCGAGACCCCATGTCCAGCCTTTGAATCGCACTGCGATGTAGGCGAAGATCACAAGGAGCGAGAGGACGACTGCGATGATGGCGTCACGTCTCATGTCGCTTGCGATGGTAGGACCCACCTTGTCGGAAGAAATGATACCGTTGGGGTTGTCGAGAGTGGAGCGGAACTCTTCATAGGTGAGAGGAGTTGCGTAGGAGCCCTTCAGGGCCTCATAGAGCATCTGCTCGACCTCGGTGTCCACTGCGGAAGACTCGTCATTGACCTTATAGGTGGTGGTGATCTTCATCTGGGAAGCGCCGCCATACTGCTTGACCTCCACAGAGGAGTTGCCGTCGTTGAACTCGGCCTCCACCACGCTGCGGATTTCCTCGGCGGTCACGTCCTTGTCGAAGCGGACCACATAGGTTCTACCTCCGCTGAAGTCCACACCATAGGTGAAGCCCTTGATTCCGATGGAGAGCAGGGACAGGACCACGAGGGTGCCGGAGATGATGTAGGAGTATTTTCTCTTGCCGATGAAATCGACGCGGGTGTGCTTGAGGAAGTCCTTGGTGAGGTTGCTCTCGAAGGAGACGGTCTTGCCCTTGGCGATCCTGTCGTCGATGATCAGACGGGTGATGAAGATGGATGTCAGCACGGAGGTGATGATACCGATGATGAGGGTCGTTGCGAAGCCCTGCACAGGACCGGAACCGAAGAAGAACAGCACCACACCGGTGAGGAGGGTGGTCACCTGGCCGTCGATGATGGCGGAGTAGGCGTTCTTGTAACCGTCGGCCACGGCCTTGCCGAAGCCCTTGCCGGCTGCAAGCTCTTCCTTGATTCGCTCATAGATAATCACGTTGGCGTCCACTGCCATACCCATTGTCAGCACCAATCCGGCGATACCCGGCAGGGTGAGGACGGCTCCGAACGACACCAGGGTTCCCATCAGGAACACCACGTTGCAGAGCAGGGCTATGTCGGCGATGAGACCGGCACCGGTGTAGAAGAACACCATGTAGAGGAGCACCAGTATGAAGGCTATGATGAAGGAAACCATACCGGAGTTGATGGACTTGGCACCGAGGGAAGGTCCGACCACCTGCTCCTGGATGATCTTGGCGGGAGCGGGAAGCTTACCGGACTTGAGGACGTTGGCAAGGTCAGTTGCCTCTTCCACGGTGAAGTTGCCGGAAATCTGGGAGCTGCCTCCCGTGATTTCGGACTGGACGGTAGGATAGGAATAGACAAGACCGTCGAGCACGATGGCGACCTGCTTGCCTATGTTGTCTTTGGTGATTCTGGCCCATGAGTTGGCGCCTTCGGCGTTCATGGTCATGGAAACCACAGGGTTGCCCTGGTTCACACCCTGTCCGTCATAGGAGACGCGGGCGTCGGTGACTGCGCTTCCGTCGAGGGGAGCCTTGCCGTCTCTGGAAGCGGCCTTGATGGCCACAAGCTCAAAGACATTGCCTCCGGCCACCATGGTCGAGGGGCTCACGGACCACATGGGTCTGAACTCGGCGGGGAAGAGTTCCTTCACGCGGGGGTTCTTGAGGTAGCGGTTGACGAGAGTGGTGTCACCGCCCTGGGCGAATCCTATGCAGGCGTTGCCTCTGGCGTTGGAAGGCTGGAGGACGGCGAAGAGAGGATTCTGTTTCTTATATGCGCTGAGACCGAGGGTGTCGGCGGCATTGGCGCTGATTTCCTCTGCGAGAAGCGAGGAGTCTGCGCTCTCGGCCACGGGTGCCTCTTCAGCCTCGACAGCTGCGGGAGCCGCTGTGGAATCGGCCTCGTCCACGCCCAGCTGGGCAAGGAGGGCGTTGGCCTCCACGAGATAGGGATAGACCTCGGAGTTGTCATAGGTTGTCCAGAACTCGAGGGAAGCGGTGCCCTGGAGGAGCTTTCTCACACGCTCAGGCTCCTTGACGCCAGGGAGCTCGATGAGGATGCGGCCGCTGTTGCCGATCTTCTGGATGGAGGGCTGAGTGACGCCGAAACGGTCGATACGGTTGCGGAGCACGTTGAAGGAGTTGCTCACTGCAGCCTCGGCATCTTCGCGGATCACGCTGATGACGTCGTCGTCGGTGGATTCGGGCTTGATGCGGTCTCTCATCTCATAGGTGCCGAAGACCTGGGCGAGCCTCTGTCCGCCGCCGACCTCTTTCCACGCTTCGGAGAAGAGGGTGATGAAATCCTGGCGGGAGTTAATGCTGCGCTCGCTGGCGAGCTGGATGGCCTGCTGGAACTCGGGGGTCTGGTTGTCTCCGGCCAGAGCCTTCACGAGGTCTTCGAGCTGGACCTGGAGCATCACGTTCATACCTCCCTTGAGGTCAAGTCCGAGGTTGATCTCCTTGGCCTTTACATTCTTGAATGTGTAGCCGAAATAGACCTTCTCCGAAGAGATGGAGTCCACATACCACCTGTTTCTGTCTTTCGCAACGGAGTCGAGCACATAGGCACGGTCTCCGGCAGCGACGCTGTTCCACTGGGGAGTCTTCTGGAAGGCTTCCACAGCCGCCGCTGCGTATTTGTCGGCTTTCTTCTCGTAGGACTTGGTGACCAGCGTGAAGGAAAGCTGCCAAAGACAGGCGATGGCGATCAGGATCGCTACAAATCTGATTGCACCTTTACTTTGCATTTTGATTGGTTATTTATATTAATTTTTCTCTTTTTAAGTCATTCTGCCAGGCGGCTTTGCGGCATCGCGGCCGGGATTTCCGGGGGCGGCTGAACACCGGCCCGGCACAGCTCCGGCATCGGTTCATCTCCGTTCCGGCACGGCTCCGGGCAGGGCGCAATAGTCCCAAACAGGGCAAAATAGACTGCAAAATTACTATTTTTTTCCAACAAAGAAAGTTTCAGCCTCTTATTTCGTAACTTTACGGAGTTGACGTGCCGCGACAAACTGCGGCACAGGCCCATGCAAATGAGAAAGACACTATATTTTCTGGCCGCCGCGCTTCTGCAGACGGCGGTGCTTCAGGCCCGGGGCGGAGAGACCTTCGGGCAGGGCATGTCTCCGGAGCCGGTCCGGAGCGGAGAAAGCCCGTCCATGGCCGCAGGCGGTTCGGGCTCTTCGGCTTATGCCGGGACCGGAGCGGCTCAGAATCAGGCCGTTTCGGAGAGGGAGGACCCTGAAACCGCGCAGGCCGCCGGCAGGAATGAGCTGGAGGCGGCGCTGCAAAGGGCCGATGCCCTGAGGGAGGAATACCGCTTCGGCGAGGCTGAGGCCGCATGCGACCGGGCTCTGGCCGGAGTCTCCGCGGACTCGGCCGAGACTCTCGCCGCACTGACCGCATCGCTCGAGGAGTGCCGGACGCTGGCCCGGAACGGCAAGATAATGCTCGGCTACTGCAGCACGCCCAAGGTCGTGGCCAAGGCGAAGTTCCCGCTGCAGGAGTTTTACCTCTATTATCCGCTGGAGGACCGCTCGTGGATCCAGAACCCGAGCGCGTTCAATCCCTCTTCGGGCTATCCCTATGCGACCTATGCCCCGGCCGGGGCGGAGCGGGTGTTCTTCTCGGCGAAGGACGCCGACGGCTCGCTGAAGGTCTATGGCACCGAGAAGGCGGACACGGCATGGACCGCTCCGGAGCTGCTCGGCGAGAAAATCACGTCGAGGGCCGACGACGCATGGCCGTTCGCGCAGGAAGGCGGGTCGGTCCTGTATTTCGCGTCGGAGGGTCTGTTCGGCGTCGGAGGCTATGACCTGTATTCGGTGGCATGGGACGGAAAGGCTCAGGAATGGGGCGAGCCGGAGAATCTGGGCTTTCCCTATTCGTCGCCATACAACGACTATCTGTTTGTGAATTCGCCGGACGGGAAGTATTCGGTGTTCGCTTCGGACAGGGAATGTCCGGGCACCGACAGTGTTTATGTCTATGTGCTTGAGTTTGACGCGGTTCCGGTGAGGAGCAGCTTCGCGGAGGGCTCGCCGGTGGAGAAGCTGTGCGCGCTGGAGGTTTCCGGCAGGGACGGCCGTCCGGAAGGGCTGTCGGCCGAAGCGGCTTCGGACAGCGGGGATATGCCCGAGGATGTGCTGCGCTATATCGCGCAGCTGAGGAAGGTGCAGGACCTGAAGAACGGCGGGGCCGAGCTGAGGATAAGCATGGACCGGGCGCGCGCGGAGATGGCTTCGCTCGACGCCGATGAAAGGGCTGCGGCCGCAGGACGCATAAAGGACGGCGAGGAGGAGCTTATGTCTATGGAGGATTCGCTCCGGGCCGCATCTGCGAGGCTGGGCGAGCTGGAGATGGTGCTGATCGAGTCGGGCCACACGGTGGATCCGTCCGCGCTGCTGAAGGTGCCGCGTGCGGAGGAGCACAGGTCCGCATTCTCTTTTGTGCGGCACAGTTTCGGCGAGGACCCGGACATCGTGTTCATGAAGCCGAAGCAGTCGTTTGACTATTCGTTCAAGATTCTGCCGGAGGGGCGCTTTGCCGAGGACAACACTCTGCCCGACGGGCTTTTCTATCAGGTGCAGATTTTCAGCCGCACGACGACTCTGGCCAGGGAGAAGGACCTGAAGGGGCTCAGCCCGGTGTTTTCGCGCAAGGACGCCGGCGGGAAGACGACCTATTATGCCGGCCTGTTCCGGTCTTATAGCGACGCACTCTCGAATCTGAGCAAGATCAAGCGGGCGGGGTTCAGCACGGCGTTCATAGTGGCGGTCAATAACGGGACGAAGATTGAGGTGTCGAAGGCCAGGCAGATGGAGAAGACTCTGGCACAGAGCTATCAGATCAGGATCATCCCCGCGGGCGGAAAGCTTTCCGATTTCGACAAAGCGGCCATAGGGGCGGCTACGGACAGGGATATAGTGCGTGAGGTGCGTGACGGAGAGGTGTCTTATCTGATCGGTCCTTTCTCGGACGGGGCCAAGGCGAGCACGGTGCTGTCGGCCCTGAAGGCGGCGGGAGTGACGGGTGTGGCGATGGAGAGTGTCACAAAATAGGCCGGGAAATTTGGAAACAGAAAAAATATTGTATCTTTGTAGTCCAATTTGGCGAATCGGTAACCCCCGACCGCCAGTAAACCTTCGGAAACGGAGTGGAACTGGAGAGGTGGGAGAGTGGCTGAATCCACAGGTTTGCTAAACCTGCATACGGGTAACCGTATCACGAGTTCGAATCTCGTCCTCTCCGCAAATCCAGCAAAAAGGCTGACCAATCCGGTCAGCCTTTTTATTTTAGTGCATATTTCTCCAACTTGGTTTTGTAAAAGATTCAATTGTAACCGAAACTTTCCTATGAAATGCCGAAAAGTTTCAATCATAACCGAATCTTTTCCGGGAAACGGGGTGGATTTTCGGTTATATCCGAATCTTTTCCAGGAAGAACCGGGCCCCTCGATGCTTCGACAAGCTCAGCAACCGAAGGCTCGAGAATCGGGGTAAAGTCATCGAAGATTGCGGGCCCCTCGATGCTTCGACAAGCTCAGCAACCGCAAGCTCGGGGACCGCAATCTCAGCGACCGCAGGCTCGGGGACCGTCCGTTAAGGAATCAGAGGAGGTGGGCGATGATGACCCAGAGCATGATGGCGGAGGCGACGAGCTTGAGGCCGGTGGTGACGATGAAGCCGAGGAAGGCGCCGAGGGAGGCCTTGAAGGAGGACATCACGCCGCCGTTTTCGATGAAGAACTCGGCCAGGAAGGCGCCGAGGAGGCTCCCGAGGATCATTCCGACGGGCGGGATGAACAGACCGACGAACAGGCCGATGGCGGCGCCGGCGGAAGCGGCCTTATGCCCGCCCATGGTCCGGGTCATCGAGGCCGGAAGGATATAGTCCACAACGGTCACGACTGTGGTGATGCCCAGCCATATGAGCAGGGTGGTAAGGGACACCGGGTCATCCAGCGGCATCAGATAGAGAATAAGGAGGGCGATCCAGCTGAGCGGGGGCCCGGGAAGAGCCGGGGCCACGCTGCCTATCACACCGAGGATGCCAAGTACTACTGCTATGATTATAATTACCATAAGGCTTCTAATTTACAACTTTCTCCCATAGCCCGCAAACCGCCGGCAGCCGAAAAAGGGATGGCCGGGAGGTCAATCCGACTTTCCGGCCATCCATAACACTGAAACCAATTGTCAATATCTATACAACCGTCTATACGGCCTTCACTCCGAGCTTCTTCAGCTCGCCCATGAGCACGGCGCAATTCTCGCCGCGGAGAACGACAGGCTCGGTCGCCTCCACATAGGTATAATCCCTAAAATCAAAAAGATGGGCATGGGCCTCGCCGGCGATGTCGCTGTAATAGACCTCCAGGCGTATGGCCGCCCCGTTTCCGGTCTTCACAAGACCGAGCACCGGGGACTTGCCGCTCAGGAAGTCAAGCAGAGACTGCCTGCAGGAGGACGAAAGGTCCACGGGAATCTTCTTCATGACTATGCCCTCCGGCGAACGGAAGCCGCTCCTGTAGAAAAGCAGCATCACGACGCCGCAGAAAAGGATTACAAGGCTCACGGCGGCGTTGAAGAAGAAGGCGCCGATGCCGGCGGCGATGACGATGAGGGAAATGACTATGTCTTTGCGAGTATGCACTTTTTTATATTCGATGTTCATAATTTTCTGTGTGTTAAGATTTTGTAAAAGGGGAAGATTCCGTCCATGGGCGGGCGGAGACGTTGTGAGGCCATCGGCGGACGGGCATCGGAAAACTTTCCGGCAGGGTCCGGGGGCGGCGACAAAACCTATAACCGCAGAAAACAGAGGGAATATATATACCTGTGGAGGGACCGCATTCCCGAACGGTTGGCGGAAAGAAGAATCCGCGCGGCGGAAACCTCCACTGAGGGAATGGTTCTGGGGCTGTGGATGACCCGGAAAGAGGGTATCGAGCCGCCGGACCTGTCATGGCTGCGGACCTGGCCCGAAGAAGCGGGAGCGCATCCGCACAGCACCTCCGAGACCTGGCCGAAATCGCCTGCGGGAGAGTCGGAAGGCTCGTCGGAGACCTCGCCTGAAAGGGTCTCGTCCGCGGATGTCTGGCCGAAATCGGCCGCATCGGCAACGGCGACAGCCGCATCGGCGACGCCTCCGGCATTAACCGACGATATCGGCTCCGAAGCGGAGCTGAGCACGAACGCCAGCAGACATGCAATGGCCGGTATGACGGACCGCAGACTCATCTGAATCTCTTTTTCTGCCAACTAATATA
>CAZIFT010000068.1:0-7994 GCA_964538395.1 uncultured Muribaculaceae bacterium | reverse complement strand
GCCGATTCCGGATTCGGCAACGGGCAGGGGAGGAGCGGATGTCGGGTTTCGCCGGGAGACTGTATTTCGCCGGAAAGGCCGTATTCGTCGGGGAGGCCGTATTCGTCGGGAAGGCGTTGTCTTAAGGTGGAGGCGGTGTCTTTTCGTCGGAGAGGCGTTGTCTTTTCGTCGGGAAGGCGTTGTCTTAAGGTGGAGGCGGTGTTTCTATAGTCCGCGGAACTTTTTACCTTTGCGCCCGGTTATGGACAAAGAAAGGGTAAAATCATTCATCTGGCAGCATTTTCTGCTTGTCATTTCACTTCTCATCATGACGCTCGGCGTGGCGGTATGCATCCGCAGCGGACTCGGATCCAGCGTCATTTCCACAGTCCCTTATGTTTTGGAGGCAGCCGGAGGCCGGGGCATCATGGTGCCGGCTCTTTCGGTGGGGCAGTACACGTTCTTCCTCAATGCGGTGCTGGTTCTGGGACAGATTCTGGTCCTAAGGCGCAAATTCGAACCCGTCCAGCTGTTCCAGCTTCTGGTAGGCTTCGTGTTCGGCTCGTTCATAGACCTGAACATGTTCCTGACCCGCTGGATTGTCTCCGACAGCCTGATTCTGAAAACGATAGCCCAGGTGGCCGGATGCACGATACTCGGCACCGGGATAGCTTTCGAGGTGCGCTGCGGCTCCATCACCATGCCGGGGGAGGGCTTTCCTGTGGCCCTCAGCACTGTGACCGGCATCGAGTTCTCGAAAATGAAAATCTGCGTGGACATCTCGCTGGTCATCTGCGCCGTGGCTTTATGCTATCTGTTCTTCGGCGCCTGGCAGTGGTATATCGTGGGCGTCGGCACTCTGTTCGCAATGGTCTATGTCGGCACGGTCGTGCGTCTTGTCGGAAAGCATCTGTCCTGGTTTGACCGGCTGCTTGCCTTCCGTCCCGGCTTCCGCCGCTACATCTACGGTCTGGCCAGGTATATACTCAAGTAACCGCCGGTTTTCTATGGCGTTGCGGCCGCCTTTTCTACAGGCCGGTTGGTGCCTATGGCCGATTTCTCCCGGTTATCCGATTCCGGAATCAGAACGGCTCGACAGATGCGTCCGATCTGCGCATCGGGGATTCTCCTCCATAGATGACATGCAGTCCGGAAGCATCGGCTCCCGAGAGTTTTGACCAGAACTTGAGACCGTCGAGGAAAGATTCGTTGAATGTTTCCGCAGACTTAATCTCATAGGCATCCTCCCGGTCTCCGTCCCGATGAATCAGATCGACCTCGTTGCCGACACTGTCCCTCCAAAATGACACAGAGGGCTCGATTATTCCTTTGTTGTAGTCATTTTTGATAAAATCCGAGACGACCATATTCTCAAACAGATTGCCCCGAAGATAGTGGGTATTCATTTGTGTCACGGTCTTTATCTCAAGCAGCGAACAGGCAAGTCCGGTGTCATAGAAATACAGCTTCGGAGTCTTCACTATCCTTTTTGAATAGTTGTTATAATCCGGCTTGAGAAGGAAGAGAATGTAGCTCGCTTCGAGAACCGAAAGCCAGGAATCCACGGTGGGCACCGTTATGCCGCAGTCGTTGGCGAGTGAGGCTTTGTTAAGCAGCTGCCCCACCCTTGCGGCGCAGAGCTTCAGGAATCTGATGAATCGTCCCAGGTTATTGATATTCTTGATATTGCGCAAATCGCGCTCAACATAGGTGTTGATGTAGTTCGGATAATAGTCGCCCGGCGCTATGCCTTTGTCGTATAGTCGCGGGTAGCATCCGTTCAGAAGGCGTTCGTCCGTGCTTTGGGGCAATATGCCTCCGGAGGCCATCTCAGACTTCGAAAACGGCAGCAGGTGAAGAAGTCCAACTCTTCCGGCCAGGCTCTGGTCCACCGCTTCCATAAGCTGGAGGTCCTGGGACCCTGTGAGGATATACATGCCCTCCCGACCCACATCATCGCAGTGCGTCTGGAGATATGACAGCAACGACGGGACCTTCTGAACCTCGTCGATTATCGTTCTGTCCGGATAGGTGGAGATGAAACCGCGCGGATCTTCTCTGGCGAACTCCCTGTTGTCGAGATCCTCCAAAGAGACTTTACGATAATCCGGAAATGTATCCTTTGCCAGTGTTGACTTTCCGGACTGCCTTGGACCGGTAATTACCACAAAGGGATATTTTTGTGAGAGGGCGAGGGCCTTGTCTCTCATTGCGCGTGCTATCATAGACTGTTTTTTGCAAATTTAAAGTCTGATTTTATGATTTGCAAAAATTCTTGTACCCCGGCCCTCTTTCATCTCACGGACGAAGCGCTCTTCATCAAAATCCTCTACATCCGGGCTTGCATCCCCCTCGTCGATTGCCGTGCAGAAAGCATTAAGTTTCGCCTCATCTTCTTCGAGATGGCGCAGTGCCGCACGGACCATCTCGCTCACATTGTTGTATTTGCCGCTTTCGATGCCGTTCTTGACGAAGGCATCGTAGTGCGGACCTAGCGTAACAGTAACCGTTCTTGCCATATATGCATGTCTATTCAGTAAGACAAATGTAAGAAAAAGTCTTACATAGCCAATAAAAATCATGACTTTTGGGGCAAAGAGGTGATTTGTCCACACGGGCCCCTCGACGCTTCGACAGGCTCAGCGACCACGGGTGCTGGGACCTTTTGGGGAGGAGGGGACTTGCAAAAGTGAAGGGAAGTGCGTATTTTGTGGATTGGCAATCGCAGAACGGGCGATGGCGGGATGATGGCGGGGATGATGGCCGGACAATGGGCCGATGACAGCATGATGATGGATGGACGATGGCGGGGTGCTGGCCGGGCAATGAAAAGACAATAGTTTAATAATGTAACACATATGAAATCAGCAACTTACGCTTATACCCCCCCCTGTGCGGAGGTGGTAGAGATTGATCTCGAGAACGGCGTGCTTGACGCCAGTGACGTCAATGGAGCCGGTACCCAAAATCTGACACAATCTGATTTTAATGACTGGGGGGACTGACTATGAAGACTCTCAGCAAATCAGTCCTCGCACTGGCGGCCCTTGCTGGACTGGCCGGCTGCGCCAAGGAACAGTCCGCCGCTCCGGCAACTCCCGACAGCAATCCCGATAATGCCCAGGTAAGCCTGACCCTCACCGCAGGGCAGGAGAATGCCGGGACCCGCGCCGCAATCGACGCTGCTGACAGCAAAGTCATCGACTGGACGGCCGGCGACAAACTCAGCGTCTTCGACGGTGGCAACAAGAACTGCAGCTTTACCCTTACGGCAGGCGAAGGCACATCCACCGGCACATTCTCCGGCTTCGTCACCAAGACCTCCGATGAAGGTTACGCCGCAATCTATCCCTATCAGGACGGCGCAAGCTGGGACGGCAGCACCGTCAGCGGCGTCACCCTCAAATATGAACAGACTGCCGTAGCGGGCAGCTTCGATCCCGAGGCAGCGCTGATGTGCGCCCGGAGCACCACCGCCGACGGGCAGCTCGAGTTCAAGAACATAGTGGGCTATGTCAAATTCACCACTGACTTCGCGTGCAAGAAGATTACTCTCATGAGCAACAGCACCGCCGATGTCCTCGCCGGCACGGTGGCCGTCACGCCCGGAGACGAACCGGCCGCAGCCCTCACACTCGGAGCATCCCACAAGGTGTCCCTCTCCGCTGAAAACGCTGGCGAAGACATCGCCGCCGGCACCTACTATATCGCCCTGCTGCCCGGCACTCTCGAGAACGGATTCAAGCTCGTGTTCACCGACTCCGAGGGCAAGGAAACATACAGAGGCACCTCCAAGGCACTTGAAATCACGCGCAACAACGTGACGAACCTCGGCGACATCACTTCCTCCGTCCTGAAAACATATCCTTACATCACCCTTTCCGCTGACGGTACGCAGAATTTCAAGATGACGCTGCCGGAAAATCCGACTGCCGCCGCGAGTGTCGGCCCGTTTGAATATTCGACCGACGGCGGAGCGACCTGGACCACGGTCACGGCCTCGATGGACTATGTCGCCTTCGGAGGCGATACTAAAATTCTGCTTCGCGGCAAAAGCGCAAACGGCACCGCCATCCCCGACGACGATGGTAGGGTCAATCCTGCGTATTGCTGCCATGTTGCCTTCTCTGTCGAGGATGTGTATGTTTCCTGCACCGGCGACATCAGAACTCTCATCGACTATGAGGCATATTCTACAACGTCAACCGCCAACGCGCGATTCTATGAGCTTTTCGAAGAAGATCCGGATACCTGGGGGGAGGGATACGGAGTCCTCTGTTCCGCCCCGGAGCTGCCGGCGACAGAGCTGGCATCGCGTTGCTACAGCTGTATGTTCCTTGGCAATGACGGGCTGACCTCGGCACCTGTTCTTCCTGCAACGGAACTGTCTGAACTCTGCTATCAGATGATGTTCTGCAACACGTCCCTTAAGGTTGCTCCCGAACTGCCTGCGAAGAAACTTGCCGAACGCTGCTATCAGTCGATGTTTTCCGGTACAGACATCACGGTCGCTCCCGAATTGCCCGCAACGGAACTTGCGGACGGCTGTTATTCGATGATGTTCTCATATACCGGCATAAGCTCCGTGGTCCTTCCTGCAGCGACTCTGGTATCGGGATGCTACGAGTATATGTTCACCGGCTGCACAAACCTCACGGACATCACCATAAAAGCTGTTAAAGCCACAGAAACCTTAGAGGATGGTGAGGAATCAGACCTTTATGCGTTCGACGAATGGCTTGATTACGCTGCTGACAAAGGCACCATTCACAAGCGCGCGTCTCTGACTCTGGCCACGGACTCCATCTCCGGAATTCCTTCCGGATGGACCGCTGTGAATGACGTAACAGACTGATAATCACTTTTCAGGTAGGCAGCCCCGGAAGCTCACGCCGGTCTGGCGCCAGGTGCAGGGGAGTATGGTGTCCTCGCCTTCGGAACGATAGACCGTGAAGAAGTTCAGGGACTCGTGATATGCGTTGGCGAGGCCGAAGGGCACCACTATGTGGCCGGGCGGCTTTTTTATGCCGGAAGCGGGTTGAATTTTCCGTCTGCGGAGTGTATATTTGCTAATACGCAAAATTTTGACGCCATGAAACTTAAATCACTCCTTCTGGCGGGCGCCTGCCTGCTTGCTCCATGGGCCATGAACGCCCAGGACGCCACCGTAAAGATTCATGATGCCGGCACCGGTGTCACGATTCCGGCCGAGATCTATGGCCAGTTCTCCGAGCACCTCGGACGCTGCATCTACGGCGGCCTGTGGGTGGGCAAGGACTCGCAGGTCCCCAACATAGACGGCTACCGCAAGGACGTCTTCGACGCCCTCAAGGCTCTCAAGGTCCCGGTGCTGCGCTGGCCGGGCGGCTGCTTCGCCGATGACTATCACTGGAAGGACGGCATAGGACCTCAGGAGAACCGCGCATATATCTCCAACAACAACTGGGGCGGCACTCTGGAGGACAACAGCTTCGGCACCCATGAGTTCCTGAACCTGTGCGAGATGCTCGGCACCGAGCCTTATATCAGCGGCAATGTGGGCAGCGGCACCGTGGAGGAGATGGCCGACTGGGTGGAGTATATGACTTCCGACGCCAAGAGCTCCATGGCCGACCTGCGCCGCGCCAACGGCAGGGAGAAGCCCTGGAAGGTGAAATATTTCGGCATAGGCAATGAGGCCTGGGGCTGCGGCGGCAACATGGTCCCTGAATATTACAGCTTCCTTTTCTGCCGCTACGGCACCTATCTGCGCAACTTCAGCGGCAACCGCCTCTATAAGGTTGCTTCCGGCGCCTCCGACTATGACTATGAGTGGACCGAAGTGCTGATGAACAGCGGTCTGAAAGACAGGGGAATGGACGGCCTCTCTCTCCATTATTACACCATAATGGACTGGTACAACAAGGGCCGCGCCACCATATTCTCGGACCAGGCCTATTACAGCCTGCTGTCCAAGACCCTGGAAATCGACGAGGTGCTCCGCAAGCACATCGAGATCATGGACAAAGCCGATCCGGAGGGCAAGGTGGACCTGCTGCTGGACGAGTGGGGCACATGGTATGACGTGGAGCCCGGCACCAATCCCGGCCATCTCTATCAGCAGAACACCATGCGCGACGCCATCGTGGCCGCCCTCAACTTCGACATTTTCCATAAATATACCCGCCGTCTGAAGATGGCCAACATCGCCCAGGTGGTGAACGTGCTGCAGTCGATGATTCTCACCAACGACACCGAGATGGTGCTGACCCCGACCTATCACGTGTTCGAGATGTACAATGTGCATCAGAACGCCGAATATCTCGCGTCCGACTGCCTGACTTCCAAAGTGAAGAGCGACCGCAAGGTGGATGTGCCCCAGGTGGACGCGACGGCCTCCCGCAAGGACGGAGTGATGAACATCTCGCTGGTGAACACGGACCTCAAGAACTCCGCCACCGTGCTGGTGACTTTCGACAATCCCAAGGCCGTCTCGCAGGTGCTTTCCGCCCGCGTGCTCACTTCCGGCGACGTGCATGACTACAATGACTTCGGCGCCGGCGACAAGGTGGCTCCGGCCGCTTTCAAGTCCTATAAGTTCACCAAGGCCGGTCTGGAGGTGACTCTGCCCGCCCACAGCATAGTCGCTCTTTCGGCAAAGTAGTTCTGCGGGATGTACAGCTATAAGTATCCGCACCCGAGCGTGACTACGGACTGCGTGATATTCGGATTCGACGGGGAAAAGCTCAGCGTGCTGCTGGTCGAGCGCGGCCGCGAGCCGTTCAAGGGCAGATGGGCTTTCCCCGGCGGATTTCTGAATATGGACGAGTCGGCCGATGAGGGCGCCAGGCGCGAACTGGAGGAAGAAACGGGACTGACGGGCGCATATGTCCGTCAGTTTCATGCTTTTACGGCGCCGGACCGCGATCCGCGCGAGCGGGTCATTTCCATTGCGTATTATTCGCTGGTGCGTCTGCGCGATGTCCGTGCCGGGGACGATGCGGCCGGGGCCAGGTGGTTCCCGCTCGATGCCGTGCCGGAGCTTGCCTTTGACCATGACCGTATGCTGGAAATGGCGAAGCGGGCGCTGCGTCTGCAGATTTCGCTGGAGCCGGACGGTTTCAGGCAGTCGCCGGAGGGTTTTTCGGAGGACGAGCTGAGCCGGATATGCGGGACGGTGTCGCAAGCGCTTTTGCATTGATGTCCGTGCGGCATAAAAAGAGCCGATTCTTGACGGAAATAGTCTATATTTGCGCCGCCTTTCGGGCCGCCGCGGCGGTTTTCGCGGGCATATGAAATTATATGGTTATGAAGAAAATCTTTTTTGCCGCATTCGCCGCTCTGGCGGTGCTGGTGTCTTCGTGCGGTGACGAAGCCGCAGAGCCGGATGCAATCCGCACCGGCGACCTTCTCTTTGTGGACCTTCCCTCGGACTATGACCTGAGTCCCGACTCGCAGACTGTCGCCGACACCGCATCCGCTGCCGGAGAGGCTGAGCTGATGAGGATTCATGTGGCCATACTCGAGGTTCATGGCGACTCGACCTGGATCATCGACGCCACCATAAAGCACGGCGTGGACCGTCATCCGCTGGACACTTTCCTCACGGACTTCACTCTCAGGGACGGCAGCCTGCCGGTGTTCGAGGTTATGCGCCCGGATGTGAGCGCGGAGGAGGCGGAGAGCTTCGTGGAGAATGCCAAGAAGTATCTGGGCCAGCCCTATGACGTGCATTTCCTTCCGGACAACGGCGCCCTGTATTGCAGCGAGCTCGTGTATAATTCCTATGTGACGGCCGACGGGAAGCATCTTTTCAGCGAAGGCCCCATGAACTGGAAGGGCTCCGACGGCGAGGTGCCGCTCTATTGGCGCCAGCTTTTCGGCCTGCTCGGCCAGGAGGTCCCGCAGGACATTGTCGGCACCAACCCTCAGGAGATGGCCGAAGAACCCTGCCTCAGCGTCGTTGACTGCCCGCTGGTCAGGTAAATCCGCCCCTAAACGTTATATATCGCCCGGAAGGTTTCACTTTCGGGCGT
>CAZIFT010000067.1:0-8201 GCA_964538395.1 uncultured Muribaculaceae bacterium | reverse complement strand
GGTTCAGATAGTTGTGGACTGACGATAGTCAGTCCCTGCTGTATATGCTGTTTGCCCTAAAGCAGGGCAAACAGCATATACAGCAGATGCGCGATGACACCGGCGATGAGACCGGCGAGGGTCTGGGTGAGGATGGCCTTGGGGACGAACTTGCGGAAGCCGATGGAATCCATGAGGGCGGTGTGGGTGGAAAGGAATCCGCTCCACACTGTGCCTATGGCCGTAAACACCGCAATCGCATTGCCGTCGATGGTGCCCGCCGCGTCAAGGGTGGGCAGCAGGCCGAGAGCCGCTCCCACAGCGCCGAGGGCCGTCATCGGGAAAGCTATCAGCTTCATGTCGGTGAGGCCGAACAGCCACTCAAAAATCCAGTGGACCTTCTCCGCCAGCCAGGGCAGCACAGGGACACCCTCTCCGGCGCCGCCCGTATAGACTCCGGACTCGCCCGGGCCGAAAGTGAACATGATCACGAAAGTGGTGATAATCACCACTCCGGGAATGATGGCCATGCTCAGCTCAACACCCTTCTTGCCGCCGTCCAGCATGGCGTTCAGGAAACGCATGAACACTCCGGTCTGAGTCTCCCTGGTCTCCTCATCGGCCTTCTCCTCCTCGTCCAGGGCGGGAACATACGGTTCCGCCAGCGAAGGGTCCGAGCGCAGCGCGCTCCTCTGGAACATCCTGGTGGCCAGAATCGCGCCCACAAAAGCCGCGGCGAGACCGATCAGGGCGGCGCCGCTGTCATAGCCCAGCATGGTTATGAGCACAACGAAGCCCATTCCGAAGGTGGTGCCGAAATTGATGAGCGACGCCATCTGATATTTCTTGAAATAAGACCCGAACCTGCGGTCCTTGGAAAGAGTCATTATGGCCGGATTGTCAGACATGAACGTCATCACGGCTCCGAGCGCCGCCACTCCCGGCAGGCCGAAAAGCGGCTTCATCAGCGGAGTCAATATCTTCTCCAGAAGCTTGAGCACCCCGAACTCGGAAAACAGCGCGCTCAGCGCTCCGGCCAGCACGATGATGCCCATGAGATAGAGCACGGTGTTGAGAATCAGGTCATGGGCGGTGTTCATGAGGGTGCTCATCATGTTCTTGCCCCCCATTACATGTCCGAGGACTCCGAAAACGGCGCCCATCACCAGCAGAAAAATGGCGGCTTCCTTGAGATAGGTGTAGCGCCCTACGGTCTTTTCTTTTTTCATTCTATGGCTTAGTGTCATTTATTTGCGGCGGCGTCACGGCCGGCTGAACAGCTCCTTCAGGACATCCAGCGACTTGACGTTCACCGCCGATTCAGTGTGGTATTCAATATATTTCAGGACCGCCGCGCATATCTCCGTCCTGTCGGCTCCGCGCAGCGGCAGCAGCATGGACTCGGCAAACGGCAGCGAAATCATCTCCATTATCTGCCGGAGATGCTCCCCCGCGAACGGTCTCATGTCCTCTCCGGCGGGGCTGAAGCCGAGAGTCACGGCCAGCTCCAGGAGAAAACGTATGTGGTAGTTGCTAAAATCGCTCTCCAGCGAATCCAGCGTGAGTATCGAGCGGAGCACCCAGTCATAGAGCCCCTCTTCGTTGGTCCCGTCCTTTATGACCCTGTACAGGACCTCGCTCATGAACATGGTCATGGCGTTTTTATACATATTGCCGCGTATTCCGGCAAGCGGCTCTGCCGTGCTTATGCGTCCGGCCCTCATCAGCGAGGACTTCGGATTCTCCGTCACGCTGGCCTCCAGGATGCTGAGCGGCAGGAACCGGGACATTTCCGAACTGCGGCCTATCCTGACTATGAATCCGCTTCTCCCCCATTCGCGCGAGAGGGCGTGCAGCACGACGGACCTCTCTCCGAAACGGGTGTAGCTGAGCACTATGAGACCGGCGTCCCGGGTCATAGCCTCCCCTTTTTCAGGAAAGCCGCCATCGCGCGCAGGGCCCGTCCCCTGTGGGAAATGGCATTTTTCTGCTCCTCGGTGAGCTGGGCCATGGTGAGCTCCTCCGCGTTGGGCACCAGGCTTCCGTCCGGAGCGGGAATCTCGTCCGGAATGAAGACCGGGTCATAGCCGAAGCCGCCCTCGCCGCTGAGAACTGTGCCTATGCGGCCCTTCACCTCGCCCCGGAAGACATATTCCCTGCCCTGAAACAACAGGGTCACCGCAGTGCGGAAGGCCGCGCTCCTGTCCCCGACGCCGTCAAGTTCCTTCAGAAGCTTGACGATATTGGCCGCGGAATCATGCCCGGGCCCGGCATATCTTGCTGAATACACCCCCGGAGCACCTCCGAGAGCGCGGACCTCCAGCCCGGTGTCGTCCGCAAAGCAGTCCGTGCCGGTCCGGTCCATCACATAGCAGGCCTTCATCCGGGAATTCTCCTCGAGGGTGCTCCCGGTCTCGGGAATGTCCTCAGTGATTCCGGCCGAAGCCGAAGAGACTATCTCGAACTCCCCGCCGAGAATCTCGGAAGCCTCGCGGAGCTTGCCTCTGTTGCCCGTGGCGAAAATCAGTTTCATATCTCTCAGAGTCCCAGAGGTTTATACATCTTGAGCGCCTCATGCAGCTGGGTGTCATAGCGCAGTCTGCGCTTGATTCCTGCCTCCTGATAATAGTAGCGCACGATTATCTCCTCCTCGATGAAGGGAACGAGCTCGCTCTTCTTCATGTTGAGGAACACCTCCTTGTCCAGGTCTATGGCCTTGCCCAGGGCGTCAAGCTCGGACTTCACCGAGTCGTCGATTCCGTCCTTCTCCAGCTCCTTCTTCATCTGGTCAAACAGGGTCTTGGCGCTGGAACGGTAGTCAAACTTCTTGTCCTTCGCGAAAGCGACGAAGTCCTTATAGTCCCCGTCCGTGAACTCGAACTCGTCGGCCGGGGCTATGCTGTCATGCCTGCGGACATAGTCCAGGGCATACTGCTCCACGATTCCGCCCAGCACGAGGGAATACACTATGCGGCTGTATTCCTGTTCGGGCACCTCGATGTCCGGGGTGATGCCGCCGCCGTCGCGCACAATCCTGCCCGCGGCGGTCTTGAACTCATGGGTGAGCGAGTCGGGGATATGCCCCACGCTGCCGTCCTCGTTGCGGTCGGCATAGTCTATGGCCTGCACGCAGCGGCCGCTCGGGGTGTAATATTTGGCGGTGGTCACCTTCATCTGCCCGTTGTAGGGCAGCGGGCGTATGCTCTGCACGAGGCCCTTTCCATAGGTCCTGCGGCCCATTATGGTGCCCCTGTCATAGTCCTGCATGGCGCCGGAGATGATTTCCGAAGCGGAGGCGGTGGCGCCGTTCACCATCACGATTATGGGCGTTTCGGTGTCTATGGGGTCCAGAGAGGTTCTGTATTCAAGATTGTCGGCGATGGACTTGCCCTTCTGGGACACGACCAGCGAGCCCTTGGGCACGAAGAGCGACACTATGTTGACGGCCTCGCTCAGCAGTCCGCCGCCGTTGCTCCTGAGGTCCAGCACGAGCAGCTTCATGCCCTGTTTCTTGAGACTGAGCACTGCCTCGCGCACGGCTGCGGAGACGTTTTCGGTGAATCCGGTCTGGAGGATATATCCGGTGGTGTCATTCACCATCCCGGCATATTCCACATCGGGAAGGTGGATTCTCTCCCTGGTGACCGAGATCTTCTCCTCGGCGCCGCCCCTGACCCTGCGGACCAGGAAAGTGACGTCGGTGCCGGGCTTGCCCTTCATCCTGTCGCTGCATTCCTTGGTCTCCAGGCCCACGGTCGACACTCCGTCGATGGAAAGAATCTCGTCGCCGGCGACCAGCCCGGCCTTCTGGGCGGGACAGTTGGCATAAGGCTCTGTCACAAACAGATAGCCGTCCTTCTCGGGCTTATATATCACTGCGCCGATTCCGCCATAGGTCTTGCCTATCATCATCTGGAAGTCCTCGTTCTCCTCTTCGGGCACATAGACCGTGTAGGGGTCGAGGCTGGAGAGTTTGGCGTCGATTCCGGCCCGCTCCATCCTGTCTATGGGAAGGCTGTCCACATAGGACCTGTCCAGTTCCTTCAATATGGCGTTTTCGATCTCGACCCATTTCCCCATCCTGAAATTCCGGGTCTGGCCCGCGGCGGGAACCGCCCATGCGAGAGTCAGAGCCCCGGCAAGGACGCATATGGATGTCTTTATGTTCATTTTCACCTGTCTTTTTATGGTTCTGCCCAATCCGGACAAACAAAATACTAATATACGGGAAATTCCCGCAAAATGGGCTGACAAAGACGCGGGACCGGAGCAGAAGTGCCCGAAATTTTGACTATGTTCGCAGGATAACAACGCATACAGGATGAAATACCTTGTGAACGAATCTCTGGACCCGTACTTCAACATGGCCTTCGACGAATTCTGCCTGCAGTCGCTGGACTCGGACGAACCCGTGTTCTACCTGTGGCGCAACTCGCCTTCGGTCATCATAGGCCTGAACCAGAACGCCTATTCGGAGGTCAATCTCCCCTATCTGAAGGAACATGGCATCAACCTGGCACGCAGGGTCACCGGCGGCGGGGCCGTCTATCACGACCTGGGCAACGTCAACTACACCATCACCGGCCGCTCGCGGTCGCTGGAGAAGGATTATCCGGGCTATGCGGCCCTGATGGCGGATGTGCTCCGGCAGCTCGGAGCCGATGCCGAAGTCACCGGACGCAACGACATCCTGGTGGAGGGGCGGAAGGTGTCGGGCTTCGCGAAGAGGGTGTGGAAGGACAGGCTTATGGTGCATGGGACCCTGATGTTCGATGTGGACCTGGGGGAGCTCACGCGCGCTCTGTCCGTGCCCGGCGGGAAGCTTGAGGCCGCGGGCATCGCCTCGGTGCGCTCCAGGGTGATGAATCTGAAGGGGCGACTGCCGGGAATAGGCTCGCCGGAGGCTCTTATGGCCGCCGCGGGGGAGATTCTGTCTGAAGGCGGCAAGGACGGCCGGGTGGAACTTTCGGAGGAGCAGCTCGGGAGCATCCGTGAGGAGGCGGAGTCCAAGTTCCGGACATGGGAATGGACTTTCGGGAAATCGCGGGAGGCGAAGTTTTCCAGGAAGGCGAAATTCGCCTGCGGCACGGTCACGGCGGAGTTCAGCGTGGACCGGGGCCGGATTCTGGAGCTGTCGTTCGGCGGGGACTTCATCGGGGACCTGCCCTCGGAGGAGCTGGCCGCGGCGCTGGAGGGCTGCCGCTATGAGAGGAGCGCTGTGGAGGCTGTGCTTAAAGAAAAATCCGTCGAAAAATATTTCGACGGACTGTCATTCACAGATCTCGAAGATTTGCTGTTTTAGCTGTTCAGCTCCGGCCTTTGAGCCAGCAATTGCCTGAGCATAAGCCTATTCCGAAATTTCGGAGCATGGCCGGCGAGGCGGATGCGGCGGCTCGGCATAGGCCCGGACCGGTCGGCATAGCCCCTGCATAGGCCTGAATCAGAGGCGCCTATTCTGCCGCAAAGGCTGTTTCGCGGAGGATTTCGCTCACCGAAGGATGCGGGAACACCGTCTTCTTCAGGTCCTCCACCGTCATTTTCTTTTCTATGGCCATGCACATGCTGTGAATCAGCTCAGAGCAGGGATTTCCGAGCATATGGGCGCCCAATATCCGGCCGTCGGCGCCGACCAGCAGCTTGCATATGCCGTCGCCTCTTTCATTTTCCGCCACAAAGCGGCCCGAATAGTTCATGGAAAGCCTGAGCACCTTCACCGGCGTGCCCTTCGCAGCGGCTTCGGCCTCGGTGAGACCGACTCCGGCCACTTCGGGATTGGTATATACGACGCCGGGGATGGCCTCGTAGCTCATCCGGTCGTCCTTTCCGAGCATGTCGTTCACGGCCACTTCGCCCTCGCGGCTTGCGGTGTGGGCCAGCATGGAGAAGCCGGTGATGTCGCCGGCGGCCCAGACTCCGGGCACGCTGGTGCGCATTCTGTCGTCCACCTTCACTCCGCACGGCCTGCCGGCACGGTTAAGGGTCATTTCAAGTCCGAGAGATTCAAGTCCGCTGAGGACCGCCCTGCGGCCGACGCTCATCAGGATTCTGTCGCCGGACACTTTCTCCGTCACGCCTTCGGCGTTTTCGAACACCACGGCATTGCCCTCTATGCCGGTCACCTTGCAGCTGAGACGGAAATCGACTCCCTTTTTCGCATAGATTTTCTGGAGCATTGCGCTGACTTCGTCGTCCAGCGGACCGAGTATCTTGGGCAGCATCTCCACCACCGTGACCCTGGTGCCGAGGGTGCTGAAGAACGAGGCGAACTCCATTCCCACGACTCCGCCGCCAATCACCACCAGCGACTCGGGACGCTCGCGCATGGAGAGTATCTCCCTGTTGGTCATTATGATGTCGCCTGCCTCGCCGAGTCCCGGGAAGGGCGGCACAGCGGCTTCGGAACCGGTGCAGAGCAGCAGCCTGGCGGCAGTGTATTCCTCGCCGGCGGCCTCGATGACGAAGCCCTCGGCTCCGCGGCCCTTCACAATGGCCTCGGCATTGACGACTTCCACTCCGGCGGCCTTCATCGCGGCCTTGACTCCTCCGACCAGCTTTTTGACCACCTTGTCCTTGCGGTCCATTATCTTGCCATAGTCAAAGGCGGGATTCTCGGAGGAGATTCCGTATTTGGCGCCCTCAAGGGCGTAGTTGTAAACTTTGGCGCTGTAGAGGAGAGTCTTGGTGGGGATGCAGCCCTCGTTCAGGCACACTCCGCCCAGGGACTTTTTCTCGAAAAGAACGGTCTTGAGACCGGCGGCGCCGGCTCTTTCCGCAGCGACGTAGCCTCCGGGGCCACCGCCGACAATAGCCAAATCACAGGTAATCATATGGTTATGTTTTAGAGTCCTTCGGGGATGCGCAGACTTATGCGTCTGGCTTCGGGATCTGCCGACAGCAGCAGATCGTCATTGACGGGGAACAGCGACTCTTCGCCGTCCTCTTCCACCACCAGGCAGGGATTGCCGGGGATGTCTTCGATGTCCTTCACGATGCCTCTCAGCCTGCCGTTTTCGTCCAGCACTTCCCAGCCCACGAGGTCGTCAAGGTCCTCTTCGTCCCCTTCTTCGTCTCCGGCGGCCCAGACCTCGCGCCCGGCGGCCTCGTCGGCATCCTTGAGCGAGTCTATGTCATTGAGCTTCACCAGGGCGCGGCCGTTGCCGCGGGGGGTCAGCGAGAGGATAAAAAAAGGAACCGGCAGTCCATCATAATAGATGAACACCGGTTCGTCCGTGTCGATTTCTTCAGGGTCCATACCGCGGAAACTTATCAGAAGTTCTCCGTCGGTACCGTTCGACTTGAGCACCTGCCCGATGCGGACAAGATCCTCGGACCCCTTCATAGTGAAAAACTTAGGCCTCGGGGGTTGCGGCGGGAGCCTCTTCTGCAGCGGCCTCTCCAGCCTCTGCGGCAGCAGCCTGGGCGGCCTCTTCGGCGGCCTTTCTGGCAGCTTCCTCAGCCTCTGCCTTCTTCTTGGCGATAGCTGCGGCCCTTTCGTTGTTCACATTGATCTCAGCCTCTTTGGCGGCTCTTGCCTTCTCGGCGGCCTCTTTGCTGAGACCCTGCCTTCTGGCTTCGAGCTTGGCGTCTCTCTGAGCTTTCCAGTCAGCGAGTTTTCTGTCTGCCTGCTCCTGGGTGAGGGCTCCCTTGGCAACACCGCCGTCGAGGTGGTGACGCATGAGGACTCCTTCGTGGGAGAGAATGTTACGGGCGGTCAGAGTGGGCTGGGCACCGACCTTGATCCATGCGAGAGCCCTTTCCTCGTTGAGAACGACGGTGGCGGGGTCTGTGTTGGGGTTGTAGGTGCCGAGGAGCTCGATGAAGCGTCCATCGCGTTTTGTGTGAGAATCAGCCACAACAATGTGGAAGAATGCGAAATTCTTCTTACCGTGGCGCTGAAGACGGATTTTAACAGCCATTGTGAATCTGTTTTAATTGATTGATAATAGTTATGCACCCTGCACGAGAATGCGCTGCAAAGTTATGAATAGTTTTCCAAGTTCAAAAGCGCTCCGCATTTTTTTGCCAAAAAAATCTTCTTCAATTTTTGGATATTAAATATTCCTGCGTATATTTGCAGTCCCAAAGCAAAACATTTGCGGATGTGGTGAAATGGTAGACACGCCACTTTGAGGGGGTGGTGGACGCATTTGTCCGTGGGAGTTCGACTCTCCCCATCCGCACGAAAGAGCTGACCAAGATCTTGGTCAGCTCTTTTTTCGTAT
>CAZIFT010000066.1:0-8425 GCA_964538395.1 uncultured Muribaculaceae bacterium | reverse complement strand
CGCTCTGATAATAGTCGGGGAACATCCGCTCAAATGCGGAGCAGCTCCAGCGGTTCAGGTTTATGGGACGGTTCTCCACAGGCCCTACGGTGTTCTTCCACTGGTAGCGGTTGTCGAGGGTGGTTCCCTCCACGATGCAGCCGCCCGGGAAGCGGAGTATGCCGGGGTGCAGGTCGGCCAGCGCCTGCGCCAGGTCTTTGCGCAGACCGTTGTCGTCGCCGCGGAAGGTCTCCACGGGGAAGAGCGATATGTGCTCCAGGTCGGCCGCGGCCTCAGGGTCCTCATCCATAAGCAGGATGCGCAGCGAGGCCTTCTGCAGCGTCTTGGAGGGCTCGAGAATCACCTCGTAGCGGCTCCATTTGTCGCCCTTCACCTCTATCTCCTCCATCGCCAGAGACTGGTTCTCGAAGTTGCCGGTGACATCGCACAGCATCACGCCTATGCCGGCTGTTTTAGCCTTGCCTGCGGTGCGTGCCCAGAAGCTGAGACGGTACTGCTCGCCCTGTTCCAGGCCGATTCCGAACCAGCCGCTGTTCTCCAGCCCGCAAAGCCTGGCAGGGTGTCCCTGATATGCCAGGCGCACATAGTGGGGGTTCCGCTCGAAGGGGCCTCCGCTGCTGAGAACCTCCACCCGGCCGAAGGTCTTCCAGCCCTGCAGCGGGTTGTCATATTCGAAGCTGCGGTTGATGACCTTCTCGGCATAGAGTCCGCCGTCGGCGGCAAAGTTGATGTCCTCCAGGAAGATGCCATACATAGTGGGCTGAATCTCTATGCCCGGGGCCTTCTCGTCCACCACCAGATATCCGGGGCGGGACTGGGCGCAGAGGGCGCCTGCCGCAAGTGCCAGTGCGGCCGCTGTCGCTATCGTCTTTCTCATTTCACCTCCCACTCGTAAAGTCCGGAAGAAAGATTGTCGGGCAGAGTCACCTCCAGCCTCACCGCATCGGTGGTGACGGGGTCAAACTCCGCGGTGTTCAGGACGGAACGCTCCGTGGGGTAGCTCTTGACGCCGGAGACGGGCTGCCATGCTCCGTTGCCGTCGCGGTAGAGGATTTTCCACTCCTTGGGCACGCTACAGCCGCCCCAGGGCTGGTCGTCAAACCAGAACACTGAGCTGCTGGAGATTTCGGTGGGGGCGGGGAAGGTGTATTGCAGCCATTCGGTGCCGCCGTTCTTGGGCCACCAGTGGTAGTAGGGGGCGGGGGTGTCGTCGTCCATGTCGGGCAGAAGCCGGTCGCTGACGCTGCTCAGGGCCACTGTGGGCGTGGAGGCCTCCAGCTTGCTCCTGGAAGCGAGGGTCTGCGGTTTGGAGGGGAGGGCTGCCTTTAGGTCTATGGGAAGCCACACCGTCATCTCGCCGCTGCCGCGGTGGCACCATGCATAATAAGGGATCAGAGTGATGCGGACATCCTTTGTGGCGAGGCGGCCGCTGTCGTTGAACGAGAGAGTCTGAGCGTCGGTGGTGATCTTGTCTATGCCGTAAAGCTCGCTGCTGTGGGCCACGGTGAATTCGGGGCTCTGGTTCATGAGCACGCTGCGGACGCTGAAGCCCTCGTTGTCGGGCCACTCGGCGCAATAGACGACCGGACCCTTCTCTATGCTTATGCGGCCCTGGTCGGCGCGGACCTTGCCGTTGGCCTTGACCACGCGGGGCTCCATGTCAAAATGAACCTTCACGCTGTCGCCGTTTTTCCATGTGCGGCGGATGGTGAAGTAGCCCTGCTCCAGGGTGCCCTGTGCGGCTTCGCCGTTAACCGTGACGCTGTAGCCGAGGCGCTTGCCGTCGACATAGCTGTAGAGGTCGGAGGGGACCGGCTCTCCCTTGACCCAGCCGGGGATGCGCACCTTCAGGGCCATCTCCTTCTTGAGCGAGGTCTTGTCTATGCTGATTTCGATGTCGCCGTTCCACGGGTAGGAAGTCTTCTGGCTCAGGGTGACGCTCTTGCCCAATATCTTGTTGGTCATGGTGTTGGGCATGAAGAGGTTCACATACAGCGCATTGTCCTTGACGGCATACACATAGCCCGGCACGCTCGGGATGAAGCGGCAGATGTTGGAGGGGCAGCATGCGCAGCCGAACCACTCCTGGCGCTGGTGCTGTCCGATGGACTCCAGCGGGTTGGGGTAGAAGAAGCCGTTGCCTTCAAGGCTCACGCCGCTGATGAGTCCGTTGTAGAGGGTGCGCTCCAGCACGTCGTAATATTTGCTGTCGCCGTGCAGCAGGAACATCCTGTAGTTCACATACACGTTGCCGATGGCTGCGCAGGTCTCGCAGTAGGCGCTCATGTTGGGCAGCTGGTAGTTCTCGCCGAACGCCTCGCCGCTGTTGGTGGCGCCGATGCCGCCGGTTATGTAGAGCTTCTTGGACACTATGTTGTCCCAGATGCGGTCTATGGCGTCAATATACTCCTTGTCGCCGGTGAGGGCGGCCACGTCGGCCATGCCGGCATACATATAGGCGGCGCGCACTGCGTGGCCTACGGCCTCGTCCTGCTCAAGCACCGGCAGGTGGGTCTGGTTGTACTCGTCGCGGTACTCGGTCTTGCCCCTCTCGTCCAGGAAGAACTTGGCTTCGTCGAGATATTTCTTCTCTCCGGTGACCACATACAGCTTGGCGAGCGCCATCTCGGCGATCTGGTGGCCCGGCACCACTCGCGTCTGGCCGCTGCCGCTGCCTACTTCGCGCACCACGCAGTCGGCATAGCGGATGGCTATGTCAAGGAAGTTGCGCTTGCCGGTGGCCTGATAGTGGGCGATGGCCCCTTCCACCATGTGTCCGAGGTTGTAGAGCTCGTGGCTGAGCTCTTCGTCCTTGACCCAGCGGCGGTCGCCGGCCCATTCGTGGGGGTGCTGAGGGTTCATGGTGCGGGCGGTGTAGAGATAGCCGTCGTCCTCCTGGGCCGCGGCCACGATCACCAGCACGCTGTCGATATACTGCATCAGCTTCTTGTCCGGATAGGTCTGCAGCACATATGAGGCGCCTTCGATGGTCTTGTAAACGTCGGTGTCGTCAAAGGAGTAGCCGCTGACCTCGTATCCGAGATTCTCCGCGGAGTTCTTCTGACGCGCCGCCTTCACGAAGTTGTCGTAGCGTCCTTCGCTCTCGCACTTGGAGAAGGCGAGCGGAATCGTGACGTCGCGGGACGCCTTGAGCCGCTGCCCCCAGAAGGAGTCCTCTGTCACCTTGACGCTGGTGAAGGGTACAGGGTCGATGGGATAGGCCGCCTGTGCCAAAGCATCTGCGGGGGAGCCCTGCATCAGCGCGGCTGCAAGGGCGGCGATTAAAATCTTGTTTCGTGAGCTCATAATATGGGTTTTTAGTTTTTTCTTCTCTACAAATTTAAATATTGCCCCTTTCAACCGTTTGAAAGAAAGTCCAATTGAATTGTATAAAAGTCCAAAAATTTTTACTATATTTCGTTTTAGATGCTTTTATGGCATGTTAAAATGGATGACCTATGACTGTATATCTGCTTCTCTGCCCCCTGTGCGGCGCCTGGATTTCGATGCTCTGCCTTATTATAATAGGTGTGCTGATCTATGCAGTGTCGCGCCGTCTCTCCGCCCGCGCCGAGAAACGCGAGTGGGAAATCTATGAGGAGAAGCTGCTCGACGGAGACCGGCAGGCTCTCTTCGCCGCCATCGCGGAGCGGCTCGACATTCCCGTCACAGGCATCGGGGAGCAGCTGGAGCGCCTTAAGAAGTCGCCCCGCGGCGGCGTTGCAGCCCGCGGCGATATGGCGGTGATAGAGAAGAACCACCAGATGCTGCGCGGCATAGTGACCTCTCTGCAGAAGAAGTCGGGAATGAGCGGGAAGGATGCCGCCGGGACTTCCGAGACCCGTGTGGTCGCCATTGCCCCGGCCGACGACTTTCCCTCCCGTCTGGAGAAGATAATCGGCGACAATCTGGCGAATCCCGAGCTCTCGGTGCAGTTCCTGATGGAGAAGATGGCGATTTCGCGCAGCAGCCTCTTTGCAAAGTGCAAGGATTTCTGCGGCGAGTCCCCCAATAATCTCATCAACCGCATCAGGCTCAACACAGCCGCCGGCCTCCTGGCGAGGGGGGAGCATTCGATAAGCGAAATCTGCTATATGGTGGGTTTCGCATCGCCCAGCTATTTCTCCAAAAGCTTCTCTTCCCAGTTCGGAATGACTCCGCGCGACTGGTGCAAAACCCACCGTAAAATGGCCTCTTAGCGGTTTTTTGGACTGTTTCCAAATTATTTTGCATCATTTTTATATTTTTTACCGCCTATTCGCTTTATCTTTCTGACATTGATGTTTAACACAATTAAATATTAATCACAATGCTAACTAAAAAATTCAGTATCTTCTTGGTGACCGCACTCCTCGCGCTCTTTTCCGTGGAGGCGTTCGCACAAAAGACGCTCACCGTCTCGGGTACTGTCAAGGACAATCTTGGCGAGCCTGTCATAGGTGCGGGAGTCTTTGTACAAGGGACCAGCATCGGCAACATCACCGATGTGGACGGTTACTATCAACTTACCAACGTCCCCTCGGACGCTGTTCTGACAATATCCGCCACAGGCTATAAGGAGGCCTCGGCAGCTGTGGGCTCCCGCTCCACCGTGGACGTAGTTCTGGAGCTTGACCTGCTGATGCTCGACGACGCTGTCGTGATCGGTTACGGCACGCAGCGCAAAGGCGATATCACCAGTGCCGTGGCTTCTGTCAAGAACGAGGATTTCCTTGCCGGTAACATCGGCGATGCCGCCCAGCTCATCAAGGGCAAGGTGGCCGGCCTCAATGTCACCAAGGGCAACGGCGACCCCAACGCCTCCTCTACAATAATGCTGCGCGGCGTGACCTCCCTCAAGGGCGGCTACACCCCTCTGATTCTTGTGGACGGCATCGAGGGCTCCCTCTCCACCGTGGCTCCCGAGTCCATCGAGGAGATTTCGGTGCTTAAGGATGCCTCTGCAGCAGCTATATATGGTACCCGCGGCGCCGCCGGTGTGATTCTCATCACCACCAAGAACGGCAAGGTCGGCGACCACTACAACATCAGCTACAACGGCTACGCTTCCGTCTCCAACTTCTCCAAGAGGGTTGACTTCATGGATGCCGACTTCATGCGCAGCATGACCGCCGAGCAGCTTGCCACCTATTCTGCATTCCAGGACCTGGGCTACACCACCGACTGGCTCGACGAGGTTTCGCAGACCGGCGTGTCGCAGAACCACAACATCGCCCTTGAGGGCGGCAGCGCACACAGCGCATATTCCGCCAACATCACCTACCGTGACAATCAGGGTGTGATTATCGGCTCCTACAGCAAGGACCTGCGCGCACAGCTGGACCTGACCCAGTATCTCTTCAACGATGTGGTGAAGGTCAACTTCAATATGCTCAAGACCCTCAGCAAGAATGACAACCAGGATAGCTACACCATATATCATCAGGCTGTCATCCGCAATCCTACGGCTCCCATCTATGTGGGCGGAGACCCCAGCAATGATTACTACGAGCAGACTGCTCCGCTCTATTATTACAACCCTATACCTTATAATAAGGAGCACAGCGGCGACTACCGCGTAGAGAGCACCCGCCTCACCGGCAACATCACCGTGGAGCCCATAAAGGGCTGGAAGACCAACCTGCAGCTCTCCACCCGCCGCAACAATTCGGTGAATGAGTATTACAACACCGAAAAGTACCAGGGCAACCGCTGGAGCAACATTAACGGAAGCGCAGGCAAGAGCCAGGGCACTTACAGGCAGGATCAGCTGGAAATCACTTCCCAGTATGACTTTGCAGTAGCCAAGCACCGCATGTCCGGCATGTTGGGCTACAGCTGGATGAACGAGGTCAGCGACGGCTTCGGCGCTTCCAACTCCGAGTTCTCCACCAACGCCTATCTCTACAACAACCTGGGCGCAGGCCGCTATGCCGAGCTCATCGAGAGCGGCACCGGTGACGACAAGACCACTACCCTCAAGACCTACGGCGGCGTGTCCTCCTATAAGAACGAGTCCACGCTGATCGGTTTCTTCGGCCGTTTCACCTATAACTATGACGACCGCTTCAATGTGCTGGCTACCCTCCGTCACGAGGGATCTTCCAAGTTCGGTGAAGGCAACAAGTGGGGTCTCTTCCCCGCAGTCAGCGCCGGTTGGACTCTCTCCAACGAAGACTTCATCAAGAACGTCGGATGGGTTGAGAACCTCAAGCTTCGCGTCGGCTACGGAAAGACCGGTGTCATCCCCAGCGATCCTTACATGTCGCTGCTTATCTACAACTACGACACCTCCTACGGCAACTATGTCACATCCGACGGCAACTGGCGTCCTTCGCTGACTCCCAGCCAGAACGCCAACCCCAGCCTCAAGTGGGAGACCACCCAGGAAATCAACGGCGGACTTGATTTCGGTTTCCTCAACGGCCGTCTCTACGGATCGTTGGACGTTTACTACAAGGTCACCAGAGACATGCTTTATGACTACTCTGTGCCCGTTCCCCCGAACCTCTACGGCTACACCACCGCCAATGTCGGATCGATGTCCAATACCGGTGTCGAGCTGATGCTGGGCGGCACCCCTGTCCAGACCCGCGACTTCGAGTGGAACACCACTTTCACCGCATCCCACAACAAGAACCGCCTCATAAGCCTTTCCAACGATCTTTACGAGACTGTCAACTATATTGACGGCGCGTGGACAGAGGAACCTACTTCGATGTGCGTGCAGCGTACCTATGAGGGCGGATCGCTCGGCGATTTCTATATGCTCAAATCCACCGGCCTCAGCACCAAAAAGGCTACCAAGGGTCTCTGGATGATCGAGAACCCCGCAACCGGCGAGAGCGAAGTGTTCAATTCCGGCATGCGTGACGTTGATTCCGGCTACCGCCAGTATATGGGCAACGGTATCCCTAAGTTCACCTTCGGATGGACCAACACTTTCCGCTACAAGAACATCGACCTCTCTCTCGCATTCTCCAGCCAGGTGGGCTACAAGATCTTCAACTGCCAGAGGATGTTCTACGAGAACCTCAACATAGGTCTCAACCGCTACAAGAGCGCAGTCAACCCTGTTTACGGCGGCCAGCTTTCCAAGAGCCAGGAGCCTGTGGCAGTCAGCTACTATCTCGAGAACGGAGACTATCTCAAGCTTGACAACTTCAACCTGGGATACACCTTCAACACCCGTAACGTCAAATATCTTGACAAGGCGCGCGTATTCGTGTCTGGCGAGAACATCTTCTGCCTCACCGCATACAAGGGCATCGACCCTGAAATGTCCACCGGCAGCCGCTTTGCATTCGGTGTGGACTACCGCAACAAGTATCCCACCATCCGCACTTTCACACTTGGTGTAAACATCACATTCGGTAACAAATAATAAAGGAGCTTTACAATATGAAAAAAACTAACAGATTTTTCGCCGCTTTGCTGGCGGCTGCAGCGCTCCTCGCAGGTTCTTCCGCCTGCACCAATCTTGACGAGCACATTTACTCCGACCTCTCTCCCGAGAACCTCTCGGGCAGCGATGACGAGGTAATGGACATGGTGGGCAACCTTTACGCCCAGCTCCGCTTTACATATTGGGCCTGGGAGGGCTACTTCGACATCAACGAAGAGAGCTGTGACCTGCTGATGACCCCTTACCGCACCTACGGCGGATGGGGCGCGCAGTATATCAATCTGCACCAGAACAACCTCTATGCGGGTGTCCCCCATCTCTATCAGGAGTGGTACTATTGCTACAACGCCATAGAGAAGGCCAACCAGCTGCTCGATACCGAGGCCATACAGAATAATCCCGAGTCTGCGGCCGAAGTGCGCGCCGTGCGCGCCCTGTGCTACTTCATAGTGTTTGACCTGTGGCGCAACGTCCCGCTGGAGACCGACTACTCCGTGTCCAGCGCAGCCGGATATATGCCTCAGCAGTCTGCCCCCGAGCATGTCTGGGACTTCATGGCAAAGGAGATTGAGGAGATCGTGCCTCTGATGTCCACCGACAAGAAGTATGGCCGCATGAACAAATATGCAGCCTGCATGCTGGCCGCCAAGATTTTCCTGATGCACGACAGCTGGCTCCGAGGCTTTGAGAAGGACGCCGCCACCAATCTGGTGATGAGCGAATATGCCAACGCCAACCGCAACTGGGACAGCGAGTTCTTCGTGACCAACGCCCAGAACGACAACAAGTGGTACAAGAAGGCCTTCCAGTATGCCAAGATGGTTGTGGACGAGGGCGGTTACACTCTTGCCGAGAACTATCTGGACAACAGCCGCTGCAACCTCAACAGCGCACCTGAGGTGATCTTCGTGCTCCCTCTCGACGGCGCCAAGGCTTCTCACAACTATCTCGTGAACAAATGCTTCGTGGGCCGCGGCGGACAGGCTTTCGGCTTCAGCGGTTCTCCCTGGAACGGCTCCTGCGCAGTGCCTCAGTTCATCC